>CALMBI010000014.1 GCA_937860115.1 uncultured Arcobacter sp.
AAATTTTGATGCAATTATCTTGCAATTATTTTTTACAATGGATAGTTTTGGTAGATATACAGCAAAGTTTTATCCTTCAATTGAGCCAAAAGATTTTGAAGGTGAAGATCAAATTTTGAAACTTACTCAAGCACAAGCCAATGTGATGAGCGAACATATTTTAAGTAAACCAGAACAGTGGTTTTGGCAACATAAAAGATTTAAAGAATACGATAAAAATATTTACAAAGGAAATTAATTGAAATTACTAAAAGAGCTTTTAAAAACTTATCTTCTATTTTTAGGTTTATTTTTCATTGGAAGGGTAGTTTTATACTTTTTGTATTTTGATAGACTGGGGGACATTACTTTTGGTGAAAGTTTACTGACATTTCTTTATGGTGCGAGACTAGATACGATTGTAATATCTGTAATACTTCTTCTCCCAGCTATTGGGATTACCCTTTCCCCTGCAAAAATCGGTAATTTTATTGCAAAGTTTTTAAAATTCTATATTTTGATTTGGTTATTGTTTTTAGTTTATATTGAAAATGCTACTATTCCTTTTTTTGCTCAGTATGATGTACGACCAAATTATCTTTTTGTTGAATATTTAGAATATCCACAAGAGGTTCTCTCTTTGATGCTCAAAGATTATAAGGTAGCACTTTTGATAACATTTACGATGATGTTTTTTATTGGTCGTCAATTTGTAAGATCAGATTTTATTAATTTTCAAAATGGTTTTGAAGTGAAATATATCTATAGAGTTATGATGCTTTTACCACTTTTGGTAGTTCTTTTTATAGGAATTCGTTCCTCTTTTGGGCATCGTCCTGCAAATATCTCAGATGCACTCTATAGTGAAAATAGAATTATCAATGAGATTACAAAAAATTCTTTTTTTTCTATTGGAAGTGCTTGGTACAGTAATAAAAAAAATAGTGCCAAACAGATAGAAAAATATGGAAAGATAGATTTACAAGAAGCTTATCTTCTTACAAGTCAAGCTTTAAATATTCCACTTGATGATAAGAAGAAATTTTATAGAGAGGTAAAATCACACTTTAAAACTGAAAAACCAAAAAATTTAGTGATTTTTATTCAAGAGAGTATGGGTGCCCAATTTGTAGCTTTTAGTGGTGGCGAAAAAGATTTAACACCGAACATGAATAGATTGGGGGAAGAAAATATCGCTTTTACAAATCTTTTTTCAAATGGTACAAGAAGTATTAGAGGACTCTCTGGTATGACTTCTGGATTTTTGCCAATTGCTGGGGAGGGAGTTGTTAAAAGAACTAAGTCACAGAGTGATTTTTTTACAGTGGCTAGTTTACTCAAATCTTATGGATACAAATCAAGCTTTATTTATGGTGGAGAAGCACGATTTGATAATATGAAAAGTTGGTATCTTGGAAATGGTTTTGATGAAGTGATAGAGCAAAAAGATTTCAAAAATCCAACATTCGTGAGTACTTGGGGTGTAAGTGATGAAGATTTAGTTATAAAAGCAAATGAGAAGTTTAAAGAGCAAGCACAAAAAGGGGAAAAATTTGTGAGTGTGATGTTTAGTAGTTCAAATCATAGTCCATTTGAATTACCTGAAGGAAAAATTGAATTTGTAAAAGATGATCCAAAATATAGTGTGAGAAATGCTATCAAATATGCAGATTTTGCAATTGGAAAATTTTTTGAATTGGCAAAAAAAGAGGCATATTATAAAGATACAGTTTTTGTGGTAGTGGCTGATCATAATGTACGAGTATATGGTGATGATATCGTTCCTATAAAGATGTTTCATATTCCAGCTGTGATTGTTGCAGATGGAATGAAAAATATGACATATGATAAACAAACCTCTCAACCTGATGTTTTAGCAACGGCACTTGATTTAGTTGGTCTTGATTTGAGTTATCCAATTTTAGGACAAAGTATTTTTAGTGATACAAAAAAAGAGATTAATTTGATGCAATTTAATGATGTGTATGCACTGAGAATGGGTGATGATGTAGCAGTTATTGGACCAAATATGAAACCACAAACATTCAAGTATACAGATCAAAAACTTATTGTAGCGCCAGAAAATAAATCGTTGCAAAAGCAAGCTTTAGCTATCATCACTGTTTTAAATGATATGTATGAAAAAAGGTCGTATAAAGTTTATGAGGAGAAATAATGACTGCACCAGTAATTTTAATAAATAGGTTGATTAAGCTTTTGGGAGCTTTGGTAAAAGGCTTAAGTTATATTTTCCATTTTTTCTTTCCAAAAACAAGATTTACGATTCCAAAATATAGCAAACCATTGATGAGCTCTTCACAACAAACAAAAATACCAAAAATAATTTGGCAAACAAACTATAGTAATAAAGTGGCATTACCAATTTATGTGAATTATCTCTTTAATCGAATTATGTCACCAGATTTTGAGTATCGATATATGGGGCATGAAGATAGAGATGAATTTATCAATACCTATGCACCAAAAAATGTACAAGATGCTTTTCATAAACTAACAGATGGTGCCGCACAAGCAGATCTTTGGAGAATTTTTGTACTCAATTATTATGGTGGTGTGTATATGGATTTTGATGCTCATGCGATTTTACCACTTTCAAAGATGATAAAAGAGGATGATACAGAACTTTTTTTACTCAATAAACAACATTTTACAAATTATTTTATAGCAAGTGCCCCAAATAATCCAATTTTACAAAAAACAGTTAATTTAATAGTTGATAATATCGAAAAAAGAAAAATAGACGGTGGTGTATATCAGCTTACAGGTCCAACTGTTTTAAATGAAGCAATAGGAGATACACCAGTAAATCACAGATATTATCGTATCACTTGCAATCAGGGAAGTTTTACAAATGAACATTTCCAATATATTGATAAGCCAAGAGGAAAATGGACTCATGCTAAAAAAGAGGATTTGATAAAAGATTAAAAAATGTATTATATGCACAAAATAAAAATAAGTTTTTTCTCTTTAGTGTTTCCTATAAGCTCATATTGTGTTTCTTTGTATTTGCCAATCGATTCAACTATCTCAAATGATGTAGAAAAAATGGCGACACTTACAAATATGTCATCAACAAAAATGCCATATTCTCTTGAGATGGTTTCACAATATAATGAAAAAATAAAAGAGACTTACCCAGAACTTTATAAAAAGATAGCTACAAAAATTCAAAGTTTAGATAATAATCAAACTTTCTCAAAAGAGAGGATAGCAGTTTCTGTTACAACATCAGATCAAAAAGTAAGATTACCAAATGCTCATGGAGTTGATACAAAAAGTAGCTATTTTGTGCAAGGGTATTATTTAGTGAATCTCAATGAATATATCAAAGGTTCAATTGAAGCTTCACTTTATGAAAAAGATAGTAAAAATAAATTTGCTACAAATAATAGTTTTGTCTCTCTTGGATTTGATAAGTTCCAAATTGATGCTGGATATAGAGATCACTTTTATGGACCATTTAGAAATGGTGGGATGCAAATCTCAACCAATGCTAAAAACTCACCATCATTAACAATCTCAAATAGTACACCATTTGAGTTTGCAGATATTAATTATGAGATGTTTTTGTCAAGATTAGAAAAAACAGATGGAATATATTACGAAGGAAATTTACATGAAGGATATCCTAGATTACTAGGGATGCATCTTGATTTTCATCCGATAGATTCTCTGGAAGTAT
>CALMBI010000015.1 GCA_937860115.1 uncultured Arcobacter sp.
ATAGTATCGAGCTTTGCTTAAGTTTTCAGCAACCCATTTTTTTCATTAAGCCGAAAGTTACCATGCAAATGGCTACAATTAAAGATGTAAGTCCTGAAGTAGTAAGAACCATGTCAGTTGTACTAGAGAAAAAACTAGAATCCCTCCTTTCACATATCACACAAGTTGGTGGTGTTAAAGTTGTAGCAGATATGTTAAATAGAATGGGAACAAAATCACAAGCTATCCTTACAAGTATCAATGGTCTTGATTCTGAATTGTCAAAAAATATTAAAGACAATATGTTCGTATTTGAAGATATGCTCAAACTAGAATCTCAAGATATGATGAAAATACTCGCCGAGATCGATGCGGCTGAACTTGCTGTTGCACTCAAAGGATCACCACAAGAAGATATTGATACTGTAGCGAGCGCTATGAGTCAAAGAGCAAAAGAGAGATTCCAAGAGGAATTTGAAATGCTTACTAGAGTTAAACCAAAAGATGTTGAAGCAGCACAAAGAAAAATGTTGGGTGTTGCACAAAAACTGATTGAAAGTGGTCAAATAGAAAGAGATATGGGTGAATAATTTTGAACAATAATGTAAACTCCGCAGCAAAAATTATATCAACTACAGATACACAAGCATATACACTTGGTACCTTTTTAAATAATGTTGCTCATACTAATGATGTTAGTACTCAAAATAATAATTCGATTCAATATCCACAAATTGTTAATCCCCAGCATGCACATTCTCAAAATGATCAAACATTACAAGAGATTCAAAAATTAACACAGCATCTTGTTCGTCTTGAAGCACAAGTCACAAATATTGTAAATAATGGTGTCCAAGCAAAAGATCTTGATAAACAAATCATTCAAGCACTAAAAGATCTCAAAAACTATGCTACTTTTTTTGAACAAGCAACTTTTCAATTAGAGACAAAGATACTAAAAACTTCAATGTCGATTGCAAAAAAAATAATTGGTGTTGAGATTGGTGCGCAATCATCCAATATAGCAAAAGAGACAATTTTTAATATATTAAATAAAATTAAAACAGCTTCTAAGATTACTATTCATCTTTCACCAAAAGATTATATAATACTCAAAAATGAACTTAATCTTGATAGTTTTATTCAACTTCAAGAGGATTCCAATGTTACACCAGGTGGTGTTGTCATTGCAAGTGATTTGGGTAATTTTGATGGGAATATCGAAGCAAAAGTACAAACCATACTAGAATCGCTTGATACTTTAATGTAATCAGAAAATTAAATCGATTTTGTCTTATGTAATTGTGATGATATTTCCATTTTTGGTAACTTAAAAACACTTCCTCCATTCACTACAGTTGCTTCCAATTCACTTTTTATTTTTTTAACATTTGCCATAAAAGCATTTCTAACTTTTCCACTTAATGCCTGTTTAGTTAAAGTAAGTACCTTCATAGGATCCATCGCTTTGCCTTGCTTATACATACCAAAATGAAGATGTGGACCACTACTTAAACCAGTCGAACCAACATATCCAATAGTCTCTCCTTGAGCTACTTTTGCACCACCTCTAAGCTTTTTATTAAACCCTGATAGATGGCCATAAAGTGATTTAAATCCATTATCATGATTGATGATCACACAATTACCATAACCACCTTTTTGACCCATAAATACTATTTTACCATTCCCTGTAGCACCTATTTTAGTACCTTTTTTTGCAGCAAAATCAGTTCCTAAATGTGCTCTATATATTTTTAATACAGGATGAAATCTTTTTAAAGTGAATGAACTTGATATTCTACTTCCTGGTATTGGTGTTTTAAACATAATCGAGGTTAAACTTTTCCCTAAATCATCATAATAATTTCCATCATTATCATTTTGAAAAATATACTTATCATCTTGATGTTTTAACTTAACAAAAGCACCATATATTTCAGGTGATCCCCAATATTTACCAAGTCTTGTTTTTTGGTGATATTTTATTGCAACAAGGTCACCTTTATGAACTTTTCTAAAATTAACACTTTTTTGAAATGCTCTTACAAACTCATTGGCCAATAATTTATTATTAGTGAGACGAACAATATCTTGATATGGAGATGATTCAAGTTGAAATTTTAAAATTTCTGTTTTTGCTTCATAGATAACAGGAATAATATCAAGTTTATATTCTGCTTTTTTTTCACTTTGATATATATGGATCTGCATCTCTTCATTGATAGGCAAAAGAGCATGTAATAATGCACCTTTATCAGATAATATCTCTCTATACTCCATCCCAGCTTCAATCTCTGAACAAAGCTCTTGATCAGTTTTTGATAGATTAAAATAAAGATCTTTTGATATACCAAATTTTGATATATACCCTAAAAAACTTTCACCTTCTGGCCATAAAAGATCTTGATTAGAAGTAGCAAAAGCTAATTGTAACATACAAAAAAAAGTTACTAAAATTTTAAACATTATCACCTTTTTGAGTCATTTTTTATATTATTTATTATACAATCCGCCAACTTAAAGTTCAAGGAATATCCTGAAATTCATATCTTACATACTATTTCTCATTTTTACATCGCCCCTTTTTGGATCCTATGATTTAGCCATATTGTATAAAGAAAAAGGGATAGAATCCGTTCAAAATGAACTTGAAAAAAGATTTACTACTCTTGATTTTTGGGAGCAATATCTTCGTAATAAAGATACCTCTTATGGATACTATGAATCTATAGAATTCACTGTGGTGTGCAAACCTGATCTTAAAAATTTAAAAGTATTTAAAAACAACATCTTATCAAAAGAAAAGATTTTTGAATCAGATGTTATGACAGGAAAAAATAATGGAGCAAAAAATTCTCAAGGTGATCTCAAAACTCCTCTGGGTGTCTATCAACTTGTAAATAAGCTAAACCATTTAGATCCATTTTATGGACCACTAGCCATTGTTACAAATTATCCAAATAGTTATGATAAAGTTATACATAATAGAACAGGTGATGGAATTTGGATTCATGGTGTTCCAACCAATAATGAAACACGAGATCCTTATACAAAAGGATGTATCGCACTAGAAAACAACAATCTTCTCTCTTTAGATCGTTCTATTAGATATAACAATTCGATTCTCATAATTGACAATGAGAACAATGAAACAAATCAAACGAAGTATAAAGAAGATATTGCAGTTATACTCAGTGAACTTTATAAATGGAAAGATAGTTGGCAAAGTGGGAACTATGAAAGTTATATCAATTTTTATTCAGATCAATTCAAGCGTTTTGATGGTACAGATTTCGAAGCGTTTAAAAAATACAAAAAAATGATTTTTGATAGAAATGAAAAAAAAGAGATTAGCTTTAAAGATTTTAATATTACTCCCTATCCAAACCTCGAAGGGAAAAAACTATATAAAGTCACCTATTATCAAAATTACTCTACAAAAAGTGTTAAATTTAATGGCACAAAAGAGCTCTATTTAGAAGTTCTTAATAATTCAATATCTATCTTATTTGAAGGGTAATATTACTACTCTACTAACTAACGTGAGTCTCGGATAAGTTATCTAAAATTAAGAAATGTAAAATATATATTTGAGTACCATCCTTAAAAAGCTTGCAGGCAACGAAAGGATGGTTTAGAATGTTAACACAAATATTTGTAGATATAGATGATTTTATGAAAGAATATGAACCAATAATAAATAAA
>CALMBI010000016.1 GCA_937860115.1 uncultured Arcobacter sp.
CTCTTCCGATCTAACTTACATGGAAAATACATTTCAAAAGTGACTTTGTTTTAGATCCATATATTTTTAATAATGAATTAATTAAATACCATTCTAAAATTGTAAGTATCACAAAAAATTCACCTACAGATTGGGATTATCAAGTAGATTTTCAAGAGGGAATACTTTCAAATATACAAACTATTCCGTTAAATGAAGAAGTGCAGCTTCCTATGCCATTTGATCCATATATATTAGTTTTACCAAATGCTAAAGATCTTTTAATCGCAAGTACTAAAGCTAATAATTGGATACCTAAGATTTCATTTTATGATAAAAACTTAAATCCCTTAGGTACTATAGAGATGGATAGAGTTTATGAAGGATTAAAAGTTACTATTCCAAAAAATGCTAAATATGTAAAAATTAGTGATAGATATACCCTTCTCAATCTCAAAAGAGGGCTTTCTATTTTAGCTTCAAATAATCTCTAGAATTAAAAGGATTATTTGGCTAGAATGCGAAATAAATTTATTCAAAATGGATAAAAACAACAGCTTATAAAGGACATAAAAATGTTTGATGAAATAGAATTTGAAAAATTAAAAAGATTACCTAAGTATGTATTTGCTCAAGTTGGTGAATTAAAAATGGCACAAAGAAGAGCAGGACACGATGTAATTGATTTCTCAATGGGTAATCCAGATGGAGATACGCCAGATCATATTAGAAAAAAGCTAATCGAATCTGCACAAAAAACAAAAGTTCATGGATATTCAGCATCAAAAGGTATTCCAAAACTACTTGTTGCAATATCTGATTGGTACAAAAGAAGATACGATGTAGATCTAGACCCACAAACAGAGTGTGTTGCTACAATGGGAAGTAAAGAGGGTTATGCTCATCTTGCTTATGCTATAACAAATCCTGGCGATGTAGCAGTAGTTCCTGATCCAACTTATCCAATCCATAGTTATGCTTTTATCCTTGCTGGTGGGAATGTTGTTAAATTTGAGCTTATATTTGATGAAGACTACAAAGTTGATGAAGACAAATTTTTTGAAGATCTTGAGAGAGTATTTAGAGATAGTTCTCCAAAACCAAAATATGTTGTTGTTAATTTCCCGCACAATCCTACGACTGCTACCGTTACGCCAGAGTTTTATACAAGAATTGTAGAGATGGCAAAAAGAGAAAGATTCTATGTAATATCAGATATTGCTTATGGTGATTTAACATTTGATGGATACAAAACACCATCTATTATGTCCGTACCGGGAGCAAAAGATGTAGCAGTTGAAAGTTTTACATTAAGTAAATCTTATAATATGGCAGGCTGGAGAGTTGGATTTTTTGTAGGTAATCCAAAATTGATCGGTGCATTACAAAAAATTAAATCGTGGTTAGATTATGGGATGTTTACACCAATTCAAGTTGCTGCAACAGTTGCTTTAAATGGTGATCAACAATGTGTGACAGATATTACAAATAAATACAATCATAGACAAGAAGTGTTAATCGATGCGTTTGCAAAAGCTGGATGGAAACTTAGAAAAAATAGAGCTTCAATGTTTGTTTGGGCAAAAATTCCTGATTGTGTCGCTCATCTAGGAAGTTTAGAATTTAGTAAAAAACTTCTTGTTGAAGCAGATGTCGCTGTAGCACCAGGTATTGGTTTTGGAGAATATGGGGATCAATATGTAAGAATAGCTCTTATTGAAAATGATAAAAGAATAAGACAAGCAGCAAAAAATATTAAAGTATTTTTAGCTAAATATGGAAAATAGTAAATTATCAAAGATAGTGTAAGTCTTATTTTGATAGACTACACTGTTTTTAATCAGAAAGAATATAACTAAAAATGATAAAAGCAAAAAAGAAATACGGACAGAACTTTTTAATAGATGAGTCTGTAGTTCATAGAATCATCCAATCGATGCCCCAAAATAACAATAAAATAGTTGAAATAGGGCCTGGCTTAGGTGATTTGACAAAACAACTTGTCAAGTACAAAGATGTGAGAGCTTATGAGGTTGATGGAGATTTATACTCCATCTTAAGAGTTGAATTTATAAATGAGATTAATTCTGGTAGGCTAGATCTGAGGTTATCAGATGTTTTAGAAGCTTGGAATAATAACTCATCACTATATGATGAAGAGAAGTATGACTTAATTGCAAATCTTCCTTATTATATAGCGACAAATATAATTTTAAACGCATTTGACGATGATAATTGTGAGCATATTATCGTTATGGTTCAAAAAGAAGTTGCTGAGAAATTTACAGTAACAGCAGGAAATAGTGATTTTTCAGCACTAGGTGTGATATCTGAATTACTTTGTTTGGAAAACAAAATTATTATAGAGGTACCACCTCAATGCTTTAATCCACCTCCAAAGGTTGACTCTGCTGTTATATATCTTAAAAAAGATATGACAAAAAAAATTGATAGCAAATTTAATAAATTTTTGAAAGTTGCTTTTTCACAACCAAGAAAAAAACTTTTAAAAAATTTATCTTCTGCATATGATAAGGATATATTATTATCATTATTTAACGAACTTTCAATTAATGAAAATGTAAGACCTCACGAGCTCCAATCATCTTTGTATAGCCAACTTTACACTAAATTATAATTCAATATTATTTGAATTATTAGAGTGTTAAATTACTATAATAAAAGAGGAATATATGGAAAATACAGGCTTTGAAGAGATAGTAGTAGAAACTAATAATGAAACTACAAACAACAATGCGAATTTAAATACAAATGATAATTCAAAAGAGAACACAAACAATAATAATCAATCTGAAAAAAAACAATTTAATGGACAAACCCAGCCACAAAAGAAAAAAGCACCAATTTCTGGAAATGGTTGGTTAAATGATACAAAAAAAGCTTTTGATTTGAATGAAAGAATTCAAAAAGAGAGACTCAATCCACACAATAAACTCAATCTAAAAACAAATGCCAGTATCAGAGTAACTCCACTTGGTGGACTTGGTGAGATTGGTGGAAACATGATGGTAGTCGAAACAGAAAGTAGTGCAATTATTATCGATGTGGGAATGAGCTTTCCTGATGAAAGTATGCATGGTGTTGATATACTTATCCCTGATTTTACATATTTAAGACAAATTAGAAACAAAATTGTAGGTATTTGTATAACACATGCGCATGAGGATCACATTGGTGCAATGGCATACCTATTTAAAGAGATTCAAGTTCCTATATATGGTACATCACTACCTTTAGAGATGATTGGTGCGAAATTTGATGAACATAAAATGAAACAACATAGAAGTTATTTTAGAGCGATTCAGAAAAGAAAACCAATTAAAATTGGTGATTTTGAAATAGAATGGATGCACATAACACACTCAATCATTGATTGTTCTGCATTAGCGATAACTACTGAAGCTGGTACAATTATTCATACTGGAGATTTTAAAATAGATCATACACCAGTAGATGGATATCCTACTGATCTACACAGACTTGCATATTATGGTGAAAAAGGTGTTTTAGCACTTTTAAGTGATAGCACAAATTCACACGGAACGGGATTTACAAAAACCGAAAAAAGTGTAGGACCAACTTTTGATAGAATATTTGCAGCATCTAAAGGTAGAATCATAATGTCTACGTTTAGTTCTAATCTTCATAGAGTTGCACAAGCTATGGATATGGCTTTAAAATATGGTAGAAAGATCTGTGTGATTGGTAGAAGTATGGAAAAAAATATTGATGTCGCTATCAATCTAGGATATTTAAAATATTCAAAAGATAATTTTATCGAGGCTCATGAAGTAAACAAATATCAAGATAAAGAAGTATTAATTGTTACTACAGGTTCGCAAGGTGAAACAATGAGTGCACTCTTTAGAATGTCAATTCATGAGCACAGACATATAAAAATTAAGCCAGAAGATCAAGTGATCCTTTCAGCTAAAGCGATTCCTGGAAATGAAGGAAGTGTGTCTGAAATCATCAATCAACTATTAAAAGCTGGAGCAAAAGTAGCTTATCAAGATTATACTGATATTCACGTATCAGGTCACGCAAGTCAAGAGGAACAAAAACTGATGCTTAGACTTGTAAAACCTAAGTACTTTTTACCAATTCATGGCGAGTATAATCACGTAATGAAACACTCACAAACAGGAATTGATTGTGGTGTATTAGAGCGAAATATTTATATTTTAAGCGATGGAGAACAAGTAGAGATTTCGCCTAAAGTTATGAAAAAAGTAAAAACAGTTAAAACTGGAAAAGTATACATTGATAACCAAAACAATGTAAAAATTGCAAATGATGTAGTTCTTGATAGACAAACGATGGCAAATGAAGGTATGGTAATGTTAGTTGCTCAAATCAGTATCAATGAAAGAAAGGTAGTTGCAGCACCTAGAGTAATGTCATTTGGACTTGTAGATGTAAAAAATGAAAAAGCATTTGCAAAAGAGATTGAAGATATGCTTGAACATTATCTCGCACATGCAAAAGAGGGTATCTTAGAAAATAATCGAATGTTAGAAGATGAGTTAAGAAAAACAGTTAGAAAACATTGTCTAAGAAAATACAAAAAATACCCAATGATAGTACCAACTATTATTGCTCAGTAATCGCTTTATTTTAATTCTTTGGAGGTTTTTAGATGGATTATGTTCAAATAGCAAAAGAAGTGCTTGTAACCGAGGCAAAAGAGTTAGAAAGAGCAGCAAATAATATCTCTACTGATATCAATAAAGCAATCAAACTGATTGCTCCTTGTAAAGGAAAACTTATAGTCACAGGTGTTGGCAAATCTGGACTTGTTGGATCAAAAATAGCTGCCACACTTGCAAGTACAGGAACAAGTAGTTTTTTTCTCCATCCCACTGAAGCGATGCATGGTGATCTTGGGATGATTGGAAAAGATGATATTGTTCTGGCTATTAGTTATAGTGGAGAGAGTGAGGAGCTTATCAAGATTCTTCCTCATCTTAAAAGATTTGATATTCCACTTATTGCGATGGCAAGAGATAAACATTCAACTCTAGCCAACTATGCAGATGTGTTTTTAGATATCTCTATCGACAAAGAGGCTTGCCCGCTTGACATAGCACCAACATCTTCAACAACACTTACTATGGCTTTAGGTGATGCAATAGCAGTTTGTTTGATGAAACACAAAAACTTTCAAAAAGAAGACTTTGCTTCATTTCACCCAGGTGGAAGTCTAGGAAAAATGCTATTTGTTAAAGTTGATGATCTCCTTTTCAAAGAGAATCTACCAATTGTTTCACATGGAACACACTTAAAAAATGCAGTAGTTATTATGAGTGAAGGAAGAGTCGGAAGTGCTATTATTGTTGATGAAAATAATAAAGTCACTGGATTATTAAGTGATGGAGACTTAAGACGATATATGATGCAAAGTGACTTTACACTTGATAAAAATGTAGAAGAGATTTGCACAAAAAATCCAAAATATATAACTGATAAAAATATACTTGCAAGTGACGCTTTAAAAATTATCGAAGATAATAAAATTCAACTATTGCTAGTATTAAATGAAGACAAAACATTATATGGTATTCTCCATATTCACAAATTGATAGAAGCTGGTATAAAATGAAAAAAGAAGAATTAGTAAGGTTAAATAAATTTATCTCACATAATAGTAGATTTAGTAGAAGAGAAGCTGATAAACTTATAGAAGAGGGGAAAGTTGAGATCAACAATAAAGTGGTCAAAGACCTCTCAACTAAAGTAGGTGAAGATGCTGTTGTTAAAGTAAATGGAAGAACTGTTAAAATAGATAAAAGCAGACCAAGTACAGTTATAGTCTATAACAAACAAAAAGGGGAAATTGTATCTAAAAAAGATCCGCAAGGTCGAACTACTATTTATGATACTTTGCCAAGTAAATATTCACACTTTTTACCAATTGGAAGGCTAGACTTTGCAAGTGAAGGTGTTTTACTTCTTACAGATGATGTAGAGATTGCAAATGCTTTGATGCATTCAAATCTTGAAAGAATATATAAAATTAAAATTGCAGGTAGCATCACTCCAGCAATGGAAGCTGCAATGCAAAATGGACTCAATCTTGATGATGCTTCAAAAGGGGCACATAAATACAGTGACATCACTTCAATGGAATTTGCACCATTTAACGGTTATCAAATTCAAAAAAATGGAGAAAATTTTTCTACTTTAAAAGTATCAATTAGTGAAGGGAAAAATAGAGAATTAAGAAGATTTTTTGGATATTTTGATACTCCTGTTGTTGATCTAAAAAGACTAGATTATGGTGGAATTACGCTTAATAATCTTCCATCGGGAAAAACAAGATTTTTGGAGAGAAAAGAGTACCAAAATTTAAGAGCATATATGAAAGAACTGAAAAAAGAACTAACAGGTGAAGATGGTAAATCTTACTAATCTATTAAATCCAAAAACTTTAGATGATTTTATAGGACAATCTCATATTATAGGAAAAGATAAACCTCTTTATAAACTACTAGAAAAGAAAGAGATTCCCCACCTTTTTTTCTATGGAAAACCAGGTACTGGAAAAACTACATTAGCAAAAATTATCGCAAAACATATCAACACAGATTTTTACCATTTTAATGCAACAACACTCAAAGTTGATGATTTACGAGTAGTATTTAAACGATATGAAAATACCCTTATCAAACCACTCATTTTTATCGATGAGGTTCATCGTTTGAGTAAAAATCAGCAAGAAGTACTTCTTCCTGTGATGGAAGATTACAATGTAATTATAATAGGTGCAAGTACAGAAAATCCTTATCATACACTTACATCCGCTATTCGTTCAAGAAGTTTTTTATTTAAGTTTTTACCACATTCCAAACAAGACTTAACAATACTTTTAAATAAAGCACTCAAATTGTTAAGCGATGTACTAATTGATGAAGATGCAAAAGAATATCTCCTTGTAAGTAGTATAGGTGATGCAAGAGCGATGTTAAATCTTCTTGATTTTGCTTATAAGGTAGATACAAATATCTCTCCTGAAACATTAAAAAATCTACGTCAAACAAGTCTGAAAGATGGTATGAGTTCAAAAGATAGCCACTATGATTTAGCAAGTGCAATGATAAAGTCTATCAGGGGAAGTGATATAGATGCTGCACTTTATTATTTAGCAAGACTTATTGATGGTGGAGAAAATATAGATTTTATCACAAGACGATTAGTAATAAGTGCGAGTGAAGATATAGGAAATGCAAATCCAAATGCTCTTAATCTTGCAGTAAGCACTCAGATCAGTAGCAAACAGATTGGTTATCCAGAAGCTAGAATTATTTTAGCTCAATGCGTTGTCTATCTTGCTAGTTCTCCAAAATCAAATAGTAGCTATCTTGCTATCAATCATGCTTTACAAGATATTCAAAATGGCAAAATTTTATCTATCCCACAAAATATCAGAGATCATGCAGTTGGATACAAATATCCGCACGATTACAATGGTTGGTGTCCACAACAATATATAACAGAAAATTTAAAGTATTATAATACTCATCAAATTGGTTTTGAAAAAACACTTTTTGAATGGATAAATAAAATCAAATTAGTAAGGGAATAAAATGGAATATTATCAAGAGATTTTAGCATTTCATATTATAAGCGTATTATCATGGATGTCAATGTTATTTTATATGCCAAGACTATTTGTCTATCATGCTGAGAATATAAAAAATGATGGCTTTGTAGAAGTTGTAAAAATTCAAGAGAGTAAAATTTACAAAGTGATTGGATTTCCTGCTATGATAGCAACAATTCTAAGTGGTGGAACGATGCTTTATCTAAATCCATCATTACTTTATAATGACTGGATGATTGCTAAACTTATTACACTTGTATTTATGATTTGGTACAGTTTTTCATTAGATAAAATTAGAAAAATATTTGCTGAAAATAGATGTAAAAAAAATGGACAATTTTTTAGAGCATATAATGAAGTACCAACACTTTTAGCAATACTCATAGTAGTCTTTGTTATTACAAAATCTATACCTATATATTTCTCAATTGGAATAACACTTTTCTTTGGATTTATAATCTATAAAATACTAACTAAAAAGGTTGATAATGTTCAATAAAAAATTTGATAAATATTTTGTGATAGATACCAATATAATCTTAGAAGATTTTACAAATCTTGCAAAATTAAGTCAAGAGAGTAAAAATCTTATTATCCTACCAGAAATTGTTCTTGATGAAATAGATAGTAAAAAAAGTGGATTTGATGAGATAAATTATCAAGCAAGAAGTTTTGCAAGATTTTTAGAAAATAGTAGCATTAATGATTCTAAAGAGATTGATAATTATAAAATTATTATCGTTAGTGTTGATAATATTACTTTTAATATCATATCAAAAGAGAGTTATCTAAGTGATACAAAACAAATGTCATTAAATATAGCAAATGATAGAAAAATATTAGAGATATCACAATTTGCAAATAATTTTTATGATAAACAAATTGAATTTATCTCAAACGATATAATGGCAAGAGTTCGAGCAACTTCACTTGATCTCAAAACAAACTTTCTAAAAGGTGACGGAAAAGATGAAGAGGAATTAGATTTTATTAAAAATAGTGAAATCACATTTGAGGAACTTGAAACTATTGACAATAAAGATATTACCTTAATAGATAAAGATTTTGAGATTCAAAATTTCTCTTATTGTTTACAAGTGAAAAATAGTGATCAAGTTTTATTAGCTTCCATCAAAAACAAAAAAATTCATATTTTAGATGAAATAGAACTCCGAGATCAAATCGTAGTTCCACTCAACAAAGAACAACTTTTTTTTACAAATGCTTTAATGGATGAATATTACAATATAGTGATAGTAGAAGCAAAAGCAGGAAGTGGAAAAACTCTTTTAGCACTTAGCAGTGCAGTGAAACTTGTGAGGAAAAAACAGTTTCAAAAAATTATCTATATCAGAAACTCTATCGAATCTCTTGACAAGGGTGAAGATGTAGGATATTTACCAGGCTTAGAAGAGAAATTTAGAATCTATAACCATCCACTTATGGATAGTTTACGATATATGGCAAGAAGTGAACACAAAAATAAAAGTGCAAATAAAAAAACTTACACACCGCCAACAGATGAAGAGATCAATGAAAAAGTTGATAGAACTATTCAAAACTATAGTATAGAAACAATGTGGGTTGGAGAGATGCGAGGAAGAACACTCAGTGAATCTTTTGTGATTGTTGATGAAGCACAAAATATGAGTAATAAAACTATGCAAATGGTACTCAGTAGAATTGACCATACATGTAAAGTTGTGATCTTAGGAAGTAATAAACAGATTGATAATTTTTACGTAAATAAATATACAAATGCATTAACAACACTTTTAAAATCGACTAAAAAAGAAAATCTATATGTAAATTTATATGCAATAAAACTTAAAAAGGTGCTTAGAGGACCAATCACTCAGTGGGCAGAATCTATCTTTTAAAGATAGATTAATTTGTCCCCTTTTTCATATCTTTTAAAAACTCTTCGATATTATATTTTTCTCTATGTGTTTCTGTCATAATATGAACTAACATATCACCCATATCAATAATAGACCATTCTCCGTCTTCTTCGACTCTTACAAACTCTTCACCAAGAGGTTTTAATGTTTCTCTTAAATAATTTAAAAGTGCAATTGAGTGTTTATTATTAAGTGCAGTTGCAATAATAACACTATCAACTATATATCCCTTACCTTTTAAATCTATTGTCTCAATATTTTCAGCCTTTTTTTCACTCAGAAAATTAACTATTCTTTCTATTCTTTCTTCCAAATCTTTTTTACCTTTTCTTTTAATTTTAGTGGAATTAAATCCAAATTCATACTTTCTCTTAAACTTGTAGAACTTACCTTTAGATCAAGTTGTAAATATCTTACATCAACAAGAAAATCATTCTCCAAAACTATCCCATCTCTAGAAACCACTACAAACGAAATAAGTTCCTTTAATTCTAAAAAATTATACCATAAATGTATATTTTTAAGATTATCAGCACCAATGATAAGATAAATTTTACCTATATCGTATGAATCTTTCAAAAATGAAATAGTTTCAAAAGTAGTTGTTTTCTTATTCTGAAGTATTTCAAAATTGCAAATTTCAACATTTGTATTATCACCAAACAACTCTTGCAAAAGCTCAAATCTTTCATTTGGTTCAAGGTGAAAATGTGATTTAAATGGATTTAAAAAAGTGGGTACCACAAATAATTTGTCAATTGGCAACTCATTAAGTGCTAGTTCAACTATCTTTTCATGTCCAATATGAGGTGGGTCAAAACTACCACCAAAAACTGCTATATCCACTATAAGCCTTATTTTTAACAAAAATTATAGCAAACCTAGGATAAAATAGAGCAAATTTATTTGAAACATAAGGATGATATATGGCTGTAAAAGTAGCAATTAATGGCTTAGGTAGAATTGGTAAATGTGTAGCAAGAATCATAGCAGATAGAGATGATGTAGAATTAGTTGCAGCAAATGCAAGTGGAACTGATGAGATGATCCAATATGGTCTTCGATACGATACAGTACATGGAAATAGAAACGATGTTATCGTTAAAGATGGAATTATCACTATTGGAAAACAAAAAGCGAAACTTATCAGTGAAAGAGACCCTGCAAAAATCGATTTTGCAAGTTTTGGTGCAGAGATTGTTTTGGAGTGTACTGGTGCATTTTTAACAAAAGAGAGTGTACAACCATATCTTGATAATGGTGTAAAAAAAGTTATTTTCTCAGCACCTGCTAAAGATGACACAGCAACATTCGTATATGGAGTAAATGAATCAACTTATGGTGGAGAATCTGTAATCTCAAATGCAAGTTGTACAACAAATGGACTCGCACCAATCGTAAAAGTACTTGATGATGTATTTGGAATCGAAAAAGCACTTATGACAACAATTCACAGCTATACAAGTAGCCAACCAATCCTTGATGCAAAAGATAAAAAAGACCCAAGAAAAGCAAGAGCAGGTGCACTTAATATGTCACCAACTACAACAGGGGCAGCAAAAGCAATTGGAAAAGTGCTTCCACATTTAAATGGAAAAATCAATGGACAATCTGTAAGGGTTCCAACTCCAAATGTTTCTATGATAGATTTAACTGCAACTTTAAAATGTGATATCACTATCGATGAAGTTAAAGAGGCATTTTTTAATGCACAAAATGGATCAATGAAAGGTATTTTGGCAGTTGATACAGAATATAGAGTATCAAGTGATTTTAATGGAGAAACAAACTCAACAGTTATCCCAATCGATACGGTTCAAATTGTTGGTGGAAATATGATAAAAGTTCTTTCATGGTACGACAATGAGTGGGGATATTCTACAAGACTTGTCGATATGGCTGTGTATATTGGAAATAAATAAAGGATAAAAAATATGAAACTTCAAGAGATCAAAAATATAGATATCGCTGGAAAAAAAGTTTTTATAAGATGTGATTTTAATGTTCCTGTTGATGAGTATCAAAATATCACAGATGATAGAAGAATTAGAAGTGCATTACCAACAATTAGATATTGTATTGATAATGACTGTTCAATTATCATCGCTAGCCACTTTGGACGACCAAAAGGTGGATATGAAGAGGAGTATTCTCTCAAACCAATCGCAAAAAGATTACATACACTTTTAAAAACTGAGATTAAACTTGCTCCAAATGTTATTTGTGATGAGACTATTGCTATGGCAAAAGATTTACAAAAAGGGGAGATTTTACTTTTAGAAAATATGAGATTTGAAAAAGGTGAAACGAAAAATGATGAAACACTAAGCAAAACACTTGCTGATATGGCTGAGGTGTATATTAACGATGCTTTTGGTGTATCTCATAGAGCACACTCATCTGTTGAAGGAATTGCAAAATATTTTGATATTGAACACAAAGCAGCAGGATTTTTGCTTGCAAGCGAGATCAAATTTTTCTACCATATTATTCAAGAACCAAAACGACCATTTGTAAGTATTGTAGGGGGAAGTAAAGTAAGTGGTAAACTTGAAGCATTGTATAACCTAGTACCAAAAGTTGATAAAATCATCATTGGTGGTGGTATGGCGTTTACATTTTTAAAAGCACTTGGATATGAGATTGGAAACTCTTTGGTTGAAGATGATTTAATCCCTGAAGCACTCAAAATCATGGAACAAGCAAAAGAACTTGGTGTGAAATTTTATCTACCTGTTGATGTTATTGCAGCTGAAGCATTTAACTCTGAAGCTTTTGCTAAAGCAACAACTGTTCAAGAGATACCAAAAGGATGGATGGGGCTTGATATCGGACCAGCTACAAGTTTACTTTTTGCTCAGGCTCTTGAAGATGCTCACACAATTCTATGGAATGGACCTATGGGTGTATATGAGATGGATAAGTTTGCCAAAGGAAGTACAAAAATTTCTCATGCGGTAGCTTCTAGTTATGCGACAACTGTTGTGGGTGGTGGAGATACTGCAGATTTAGTTCGAAAAACAGGTGATGAAGATGCTATGACATTTATCTCAACTGGTGGTGGAGCATCACTTGAACTTATCGAAGGAAAAGTTTTACCAGGTGTTAAAGCACTAATCATTGAATAATAAATGAGAATATTATTAAATGGAGTTGGACGAATAGGTAAGTCGATTATCCGACTTGCTAATTCGAAAAACTTAGAGATAGTTGCAATTAATGAGATCAATCACAATATTGAAAATATTGCTTATTTGATCAACTATGATTCTACTTATGGCAAATTACAAGATAAATATTTTGTTAGAAATCAATTTATTTACAACTCGCAGAGTACTATTAAGATATTAAATTATGCAAATTTACATGATATAGATTTTCAAGGGTTGGATATAGATATTGTGATCGATGCGAGTGGAGTCCCTTATAAAAAGGAATTTTTAGAATCTCTCGAAATAGACGCAATATTTTTAACACATCCAACAAACGAAGCAGATATAAATCTTATCTTAGGAGTAAATGAATTACAGTTAATCGGAGATGAAAAAATTATCTCTACAAGCTCATGTAATGCTACAGCATTGCTTCCTTATTTAAAAGTGATAGATGACCATTATACAATTGTAAGTGGTGATATCCTTACAATTCATCCCCTCTTAAATCATCAAAAAACACTCGATAGTAAATGCATCAGTAGTAGCGATAGAGATGTCTCTTGTAATTTTGAATTTGGAAGAAGTGCGACTCAAAATATCATACCAAGTAAAACAACTACTATCGAAGCATGTAGTTATGTAGATAAACGTTTTAATAGTGATCTATTGTCATCTAGTTCTCTAAGAGTTCCAACACCAACGGTTGGTGCTATAAATGTTGTACTTAATGTTTCAAATGAGCTTAATAGTAACCAGCTAAATCGTCTTTTAGAAGAATACGCCCAGAAACAACAATACCCAATATATAAAAATATCACAGAACAATTAGTATCAACAGATTTTCAAGGTGAAGAATTCACAACAATTATTGATACAAAATTTACTCAAATAACAAATAATACTACAATAAAATCAGTGATCTGGTATGACAATGAATATGGATATGCGTCAAAAGTAATAGAGATAGTTAATAGGTACATTATGGTAAAATCAACAAATATTCAACAAGGGAAATAGATATGAAGAAAATCATCGCTAGTAATTTTAAAACAAATCATACAAGAAAATCTACAAGAGAATTCATAGAAGATATCAATCAATATCTATCAGAAAAAAATATTGACAATGATGTATATATATTCCCTACGGCAACATCATTAGATAGTTTTGAAACAGCATCAAATCTTACAATTGGTGTACAAAATGCATATTATACAAAAAGTGGTTCATTCACAGGAGAAATAGGAACAATTCATCTTGATGAATTTGGTATAAAAACGATCCTTATCGGACATAGCGAAAGAAGACATATTTTAGGAGAAACTCAAAAAGAGGTAGCACTAAAATATAATTATTTCAAAGCTTTAGGATATAAAATCATCTATTGTTTTGGGGAACCACTTGAAGTAAAACAAGCTGGACTTACTGAAACATTAGGATATATTTGGGAACAATTTGATGGAATTGATCTAAACTATGAGAATCTTATCTTGGCATATGAGCCTGTTTGGGCAATAGGGACAGGGATTAGTGCTACAACTGAAGATATTGGTACAATTCATAGAAAAATTAAAAAGAAAATAGATAAACCACTTTTATATGGTGGAAGCGTAAAAGTATGTGGATTACAAGATATCTTAGAAGTACCAAATGTTGATGGCGTTCTTGTTGGAACTGCTAGTTGGGTAGCTGAAGATTTTAAAAAGATGATCTATATCGCAAACAAAATGGATCAGAATTCAAAAAAAATTATATGTAGTACGGAGGAATAAAAGATGATAATGAATGGGAAAAAAGGTTTAATTATTGGTGTTGCAAACAATAAATCTATAGCATATGGTATCGCCAAACAATGTGCAGCACAAGGTGCACAGATGGCTTTTACTTATCTTAGCGAAAGATTTCAAAAAAAAGTGGAGCCACTAGCTGCTGAATGTGGAAGTTCTTTATGTTATGAATTAGATGCAAGTAATCCTGAACATATTGTAGCATTAAAAGAGAATATCGCTAGAGATTTTGGTGAAATCGATTTTATTGTACACTCAATAGCATTTGCTCCAAAAGAGGGACTTAGTGGAAGATTTTGTGATATCTCTAAAGAAGCATTTAATGTATCTATGGAGATCTCTGTTTATTCACTTATCGAAATAACAGGTGCTTTAAAACCACTTCTTAGTAAAAATTCATCTATCTTAACATTATCATATTATGGTGGTGTAAAATATATTCCAAACTATAATCTAATGGGCGTAGCAAAAGCAGCACTTGAAATGACTGTTAAATATTTAGCTGAAGATTTAGGGCAAGATGGTATTAGAGTAAATGCAATTAGTGCAGGACCAATTAAAACTCTTGCAGCAAGCGGAATTGGTGATTTTAACTTTATGCTTAAATGGAATGGTGCTCATAGTCCACTCAAAAGAAATGTATCAATCGAAGAGGTTGGAAATAGTGGGATGTATTTATTATCAGATTTAAGTAGTGCTGTAACAGGTGAAATTCATTATGTAGATAGTGGATATAACATTATGGGGATGCCAGCTGTAAAATTTGATGAGGATGGGAAGCCTACAATTGCATGGAATGGAGAAAAATAAATTTAAAACATCATCTTTTTGGCGGACTCTTCGTTAAAGATAAAATTTTCAATAGTCACTTACGCAAGTAAGCTCCTATCGAAAATTTCATCTTCGCCTTGATTTCACTCAAAAATATAATATTTGTAAATCTATTTTTTGAATTAGAAATATTAAATTTTTAAAAATATAGGAAAAATATAAATGAATAACAATATAAATTTTAAAGAGTTAGCGAACAAATATGGTACACCATACTATGTGTATGATTTTGACCATATCACAAACCAATACAATGAACTCAAAAATGCATTTAAAGCAAGAAAATCACTCATCTCTTATGCTGTAAAATCAAACTCAAATTTAAGTGTAATTAAACATCTTGGTAATCTTGGAAGTGGTGCTGATTGTGTAAGTATTGGTGAAGTAAAAAGAGCTTTACTAGCTGGTATTCCAAAATACAAAATTATTTTTAGTGGTGTTGGAAAAACAGATGATGAGATAAAAGAAGCGCTCGAAGCTGATATTTTGATGATTAATCTTGAGAGTGAAGCTGAGTTTGGAAGAGTAGAAACGATAGCAAAAGAGCTTGGTAAAGTAGCTCGAATTAGTATCAGAGTAAATCCAAATGTTGATCCAAAAACACATCCATATATCTCAACTGGACTTCATGAAAATAAATTTGGAGTTGATATAGATACAGCTAAAAGAATGTACATCAAAGCAAAAAATAGTTCATCAATTGAGCCTGTTGGTATCCACTGTCATATTGGTAGCCAACTTACTGAGCTTTCACCTATAAAAGAAGCTGTAAATATCGTAGCAAACTTGGTACGAAATCTAAAATCAGCTCTTGATATTGAACTTAGTTTTTTTGATATTGGTGGTGGACTTGGCATTGTGTATAAAGATGAAATTCTTATTAACACTTACGAATACGCTCAAAGTGTACTAGAAGCACTTCATGGACTTGATATTACTATTGTGTGTGAACCTGGAAGATTCATAGTGGGTAACAGTGGTACATTTGTTACAAAAGTTTTATATGAAAAAATCAATGGTAAAAAAAGATTTGTTATTGTTGATGGAGCTATGAATGATTTAATCAGACCTAGCCTTTATAATGCTTACCATAAGATTGAAGTATTAGAGAAAAATGAAAATGTCAGTGATTGTAATGTTGTTGGTCCTATTTGTGAAAGTGGAGATTTTTTTGCAAAAAATATTGAGTTACCAGCAACGGAGCATAATGATTTAATAGCAATTTATAGTGCTGGTGCTTATGGATTTACGATGGCAAGTAACTACAACACACGAGGAAGAGTCGTAGAGATTGCTTTTGAAAATGGAGTTGATAGAGTTATTAGAAAAAGGGAAACTTTTGAAGATTTGATTGCTTTAGAAAAAGATTATTTATAAACCTAAGGAAATTGGTGTGAATACAGAAGAAATTGAATTAAGCAAATTACGAGAAACACTCGATGGTATTGATGATCAAGTATTGGATTTATTAAACCAAAGAATGGAAACCGTCCATAAAGTTGGTCTTGTAAAAGCAAAAAGTGGTGGTGCGATCTATAGACCTGAAAGGGAAAAATCGATTATCCAAAGACTTACTAAAAGATCGCAAGATACAAATGGGCTCTTAAATAAATCAGCTATCGAAGCACTTTTTTTAGAGATTTTTGCAATCAGCAGAAATCTTGAACTACCAGAAAATATTGCCTACCTTGGACCGGAGGGGAGTTTTACCCATCAAGCAGCAGAGAGTCGTTTTGGGGCAATGAGTTCATACCTTCCTATTGGAAGTATCAAGGGTGTCTTTAGAGAAGTTGCAAGTGGAAAAGCACGATTTGGCGTGATTCCAATAGAAAATAGCAGCAATGGGATTGTAAGTGATACTATCACTTGTTTTGGAGAGTATGAGCTAAAAATCATCGCTGAAGTGATGATAGATATCCACCATACCCTTGCATCCACTTGTGATAAAGTGAAAGATATTAAAAAAATCTATTCAAAAGATATTGCATTTGACCAATGCCACAAATTTTTAGAAGACTTTGGACTCCTTGAATGTGAACTTATTCCAGTTGAAAGTACTGCAAAAGCAGCAAAACTAGCTATGAGTGAACCAAATAGTGCAGCAATTTGTTCTCATGTTGGTGCGAAAATGTACAATTTACCAATTTTATTTGAAAATATTGAAGATATTGGGAATAATCGAACAAGATTTTTGATAATATCTAATTTTCTAAATGGACAAAGTGGTGATGATAAAACTTCAATTCTCGTGCAACTTTCAAATGAAGCTGGGGCATTAGTGAAGTTTTTAAATGTTTTTGATAAAGAAGGGATCAATCTTACAAAAATAAAATCACATATCGTTGAAGGGATATCGACATTCTTTTTAGAGTTCAATGCTCATAAAGAGGATGTTAGGGTACAAAATATATTTAATCAATTTCCAAATGAGATAAAATTTTTGGGAAGTTATGTAAGGGAAGCAGATGATATTTAATAAAAGTTTAGACAATGTAAGTATTTATGAGGCTGGAAAGCCAATCGAACTGGTAGTAAGAGAATATGGAATTCAACCACATGAGATAGTAAAATTAGCTTCAAACGAGAATCCGTATGGGACTTGTGATGCTGTTGCTGATGTGATAGCAAGAAAAGCAGTCAATGCATTTGTCTATCCAGATGATTCTATGTATGAACTCAAAGAAGCATTAGCAAAAAAATATGCAATTGAGAGTAACAATGTTGTAATCGGTGCTGGAAGTGATCAAGTGATAGAGTTTTGTATCCATGCAAAATGTCACGAAGGTAGCAAAGTATTGATGGCAAAAACGACATTTGCAATGTATGAAATCTATGCAAAACAAGTAGGAGCTACTATCTTAAAGACACCAAGTGATGCACATAATCTTGATGAATTTAGAGAGATTTATAAGCAAGAGGGAGCTGATGTAATTTTCCTTTGTCTTCCAAATAATCCTCTTGGAGAGTGTCTTGATGCGGCAGATGTATACGCATTTTTAGATGAGGTTGATAGCAATACTCTTGTGATCCTTGATGGCGCATATCAAGAATTTGCTAGTTATAAAGATGGTGCAAAAAAGATCACTCCAAACGAAGTGATAGCAAAACATTCAAATGTTATCTATCTTGGAACTTTCTCAAAAGCTTATGGGCTTGGAGGAATGAGAGTTGGATATGGGATATCAAATAGTGATATCATCTCTGTTTTACATAAAGTTAGACCACCTTTCAATATCACAACACTCTCTTTAGCTGGTGCGATTGAAGCGTTAAAACATGAGCATTTTGTAAATATGGGGATTGAAAAAAACTTTGAAGAGATGAAACGATATGAAGAGTATGCAACATCAAAGGGATTCAGATTTATACCATCGTATACAAATTTTATTACTATTTATATGGATGGTTACACTTCAAAAGATGTAGCTTTAGAGCTTCTTAAAAAAGGAATTATCGTACGAGATATGACTGGATATGGATTTAATGCGATAAGAATCACAATAGGACGAAATGAACAAAATACAAAAGTATTTCAAGCACTTGATCTTATTTTAGGGTAATAATTTGATACAAAAATACTACTATAGCTATGATGAATTTAAAATAGATGTTAATTCATTGGCAAAAAAGTTAGAAAATCAAAACTTTGATGCGATAGTAGGGATTGCAAGAGGGGGGCTTCTCTTAACACAATTTTTAGCAATCAAATTAAATCTAAGAGATGTTTTTACTATAAACTCAATACTTTATGATGATATGATCAAAAAAGAGGGTGGAAAAGTTTTTAATGTTCCACAAATAGACAACTATACAAAAGTTCTTATCGTTGATGATATAGTTGATAGTGGGGAAACTATTAAAAACATTTTAGAAGTATTGAAAAATGAGTTTCCAAATACACAATTTGAGATAGCAAGTTTGTTTTATAAAAAAACAGCTTTTGTGCAACCCGATTTTGTGGAAAAAGAAGCAAATGCTTGGATAGACTTTTTTTGGGAAGTTGATTAGGAATTAGATGATAGAGATAAAAAATAAAAGTATAAAAGAGTTAGAAACACTAGCACAAAAAATAAGAGATCGTATCATTGATGTGGTATCTCGCAATGGTGGACACTTTAGTTCAACTCTTGGAGCAGTTGAGCTTACAATTGGAATGCATAAAGTGTTTGATAGTCACTATGATCCTTTTATTTTTGATGTCTCTCATCAATGTTATCCACACAAACTTATCACAGGTCGTTGGGAAGAGTTTGAAACTATTAGACAATTTGGGGGTTTAAGTGGTTTTACAAAACCAAAAGAATCTCAAAGTGACTATTTTGTAGCAGGACACTCTTCCACAAGTATCTCTTTAGCCGTAGGTGCAGCAAAAGCAAATAAACTAAATGGTACAAATAAAGTCCCTGTTGTGATGATTGGTGATGGTAGTATGACTGCTGGTATGGTGTATGAGGCTATGAATGAGCTTGGAGATTTAAAACTTCCAGTAGTAATTATTCTTAATGATAACGAGATGAGTATCGCTAAACCAATTGGGGCTATTAGCAAATATTTAAGTAAACTCCTCGCAGGAAAATCGTACCAAGGGCTTAAAGAAAGGGTAGATAAATTCATAAGAAATAACCTTCCTGAAGGTTCTTTATATCTTGCAAAACGATTTGAAGAATCACTCAAGCTTATCACTCCAGGAATGATTTTTGAAGAGATGGGGATAGACTATATTGGTCCTATTGATGGGCATGATATAGAAGAGGTTATAGATACTCTCACTCTTGCTAAAAATTTTGGGAAGCCTGTAATTGTCCATGCAAGAACAGTCAAAGGAAAGGGGTATGCGATAGCTGAAGGGCAACATGAACACTGGCATGGAGTTGGACCTTTTGATGTAGAATCTGGAAGTTTTATAAAAAAATCAGGGGCCAAATCTGCTACAGCTGTATTTAGTGACGCGCTTTATGAATTAGCACTCAAAGATCCAAAAGTTGTAGGTGTCACTGCTGCGATGCCAAGTGGAACAGGGATAGATAAACTTATGAAAGAGTTCCCAGCTCGTTTTTGGGATGTGGCAATAGCGGAACAACATGCGGTTACCTCTATGGCAGCAATGGCAAAAGAGGGATTTAAACCATTTGTCACTATTTATTCTACATTTTTGCAAAGAGGATTTGATCAAATTATCCATGATGCGTGTTTGATGAATTTGGGAGTTACCTTTGCAATTGATCGAGCTGGACTTGTAGGAAATGATGGGGAGACTCATCAAGGGCAATTCGATATCAGTTTTTTAAGATTCTTGCCTAACATGACACTTGTAGCTCCAAGAGATAATAAAACTTTAGAATTATCACTTGAATTTGGAGCAAATTTAGGAACACCTTGTGCTATAAGATATCCAAGAGGATCATTTAAAGAACTACATTTTCCATCTACCCCATTTATTTATGGAAAAGGTGAGATTCTCCATAGTGGAGTGAGTAATATTGCCTTTATAGGATATGGTGCAGGCATTAGTCGAGCAATAGATACAGCAAACCATATCCATAAGGATATCACAATCGTTGACCTTCGATTTGTAAAACCACTCGATCGTGAACTATTAAAACAACTCGCATTAAAAACTTCAAAATGGTATATTTTTAGTGATAGTCAAAAACAAGGTGGAGTTGGAAGTGCTATTTTAGAGTTTTTAAATGATGAAAAACTTCATATTGAACTTACTTCATTTGAGTATGATGATCTTTATGTACAACATGGAGATACAAAACTATTAGAGGAATCTTTAGGTATATTACCTGAACAATTAGCTGCAAAAATTGACTAATTTTTCACTTCTTGTAATTTTTTTCTAGTAAAAATAAAAATCATAATAGCTGCACTATAAACAATAACCATCATAGTAAGCCATACATAAACAATATCAAGTTGCCAAATTTTTACAATAAAATACAAAAAAATAGAAGGCATCAAAATCTGTCTATAAAAACTTATAATTGGAACTGCAAGTGGTTTTTTAATCCCTTGTAAAGTGGAGTTTGAGATAAAAATAGTAATAAAAGCAAAAAAGATAATACTCTCAACGACAACATAACTATAAGCAACATCAAGTACCAATTGATCACTACTAAATATCATTATGATATATCTTCCAAACAGAGCGAGTAAAACTACACCAATACCACTCATAATATACCCATAAGTAAGTGATTTTTGTATAACCTCATCGATTCTATCAAAATTTTTCGCCCCAAAATTATTAGCAACTATTGTAGATACTGCGATATTCAGTCCTAGCATAGGAAGAAGTACAATCTGCTCTACTCTATATCCTATCCCAAAAGCTGCCACCTCTTTGTACCCATAATCTGAGACAAAATAGGAAATAATCATCGTCCCTAAACTCATCAAAAACATATTTAAACTAGCAGGAACTGCTTGAGAAGTCAAATCTTTATATGATTTAATATTTGGTTTGTGGGTAAAAAAGCTTTGAAAATTAAAAAACTTTGTTTCATAAAACTTCATAAAAATATAGAAAAAATTGATAAATTGTATCAAAACAGTTGCAATCGCCACACCTTTGAAGCCAAAAGCAGGGATAATCCCATATCCATACATAAAAAGTGGGTCTAAAAGAAGATTAGCAAAAAAACCAAAAATAAGGGTATTTCTATAACTTTTGGTATCTCCTCTTGCTACAAGTACAGCATTAGCTCCAAGTCCTAGTAACATAGGAATAGTTCCAATAAGAATGATATAAGTATAACTGAGCGCCAATTCTAATGCTTCTCCACTAGCTCCCATAAGTGTAAAAATATCTCGTGAGAAAATGAAGCCAAAAATAGTAAGTAAAATCGAAATAAAAGCAAAATAGCTCACTCCATTTGAGGCATATATTTTTGCTAAAGAAGTTCTCCCTTTACCAAGAGAATTTCCAACATACACAGTGATAGCAGAGGATAATCCAAAGCTAATTGAAAGCAACATAAAGTAAACAATAAAACTATAAGATAATGCAGAGATAGCAATAGTAGATAAAAGCCCTACATAAAATGTATCAACAACATTGTACATAGTATTGAAAAACATCCCAACGCTTGAAGGGATTGCTATTTGGATTATTAGTTTTTTGATATCTTT
>CALMBI010000017.1 GCA_937860115.1 uncultured Arcobacter sp.
TTGAAATTCATTGATATGATTACTATAATAAATTTTTAGATCCTCATCGTTTGCCATAATCAAATTATTTGCTGCAATTGCAGAGATGAGTTTTTGGTGTCGTAGTTGTAGTTTTATTTTTTCTAAAAATTGATCATAGTTTTCTTTTTGTTTTACTGCATTTTTGAATTCATACGAAGTCATTTTATTATTTTTTGCGATTTTATCGATGTAATTATCTAAATCAAAATTATCTACACTAATATTATATTTTTCTAGTGATTGTTGATAAAGAGCTTCATCGATTAATGTCGCTACAGCTGATTCTTTTGAACTTTTTAATTCAGTCATTTTATTGTCAATATCTTCTAAAGTGATGGGATAATCATTGACTGTTAGTGCAATCGCATTGATAATTCCAGCATTTAGGTGTAAACCTAATGTTAATAAAATAAAAAATAGTATTTTTTTCATAAATTTCCTTCTTTTTTTGGGTTTTTATTTTAGCATAAATATTGTGAAATCATTATCTAAATAGTGATTTTTAGTTTTGATCTTTGAAGTTAAGCTAGAACAATAACTAATCACTTCTTCAATTTTAAGATTATTGAAACTTTTATTTTTTAAAAAATTGAATACAAATCCTTTTTGTGAATTTTGAAAACAATTTTCTATAAATTTGTAGCATAGATTTTTTGAAAGTAGGTTTATAGCTCCACTACATATATAATAATCTGCGACAAGTAATTGATCTTCTAGGATATTTTTTTTATAAAATTGAATTTTAGGAAATCTTTTTTTTGAGATCTCTATCATCTCATCTTCACAATCTAATCCAATATAGGTGTACTGAATATTAAGATCAAGATAATGATCTAAATATTTGTAGTATTCTCCAAAACCACAACCAGCATCTACGATGACAGAATCTTGAATATCATTTTTTATAAAACTTGTAATTATTTCAAATCGTTTATATTGTGTATATTGATTGTTCCAATGAACACCTTGAGGTGAAATACCATATTTTTTAATACTTTTTTGATAAAAAATGGTATTTGAATAATCTATTATGATAGATCCTTTAATTGTAGAATTGATACACCGTTGTCATGAATAAATTTTGAAACTACTTCAGAATTCGTATGTTCATAGGCTTTTTCATATACTATCCTTTTGATTCCACTTGCTATTAAGTTTTTACTACATTCACTACATGGTTCAAGTGTTACGTAGATTGAAGCTCCCTCTATACTTATCCCTTTTCTTGCTGCCCAAATAATTGCATTCATTTCAGCATGAATCTCGTAGGTTTTACTCCATTCATGATGATCTTTTGTGTATTGTCCATCCCAATAGTCACAACAATTTTGAAATCCTGCAGGGGTACCATTATATCCAGTACTAAGAATTCTTCCATCTTTTACAATTACTGCGCCCACTTGTTTTGATACACACTTACTAGCACTTGCTATCTCTTTAGCTATGTTAATAAAAACTTTGTCACTAATCATTTTAACCTCTTACTTTCTCTTTAGATTATATGCATCGTTATTTTAAATTATTTTTTAAAATTCAGATTGTATCTTTTTTCAAATTTATTAGGACTTACTTTAGATTCAAAAATCAAATCGAAAGAAAAAAGACAATTTAAATAAATATTAAGTTTTTTTTATTATAATTCCAACACAAAAGCGGGAGTAGCTCAGTTGGCTAGAGCTTCTGCCTTCCAAGCAGATTGTCGCGAGTTCGAGTCTCGTCTCCCGCTCCACTTTTAAAAAACAAAAAATCCTTAAAATTCGAAATTTAAATCACAAAAACAAAAAAACTTATCTTGATTATTTATAAAAATTGATTTTATTTGATCGATATGAGTTTTAGTTATTTGCTTTAAAAAATTTAAAATTTTGTCTTATTGCATCATAGATTATCACAGATACACTATTTGCAATATTAAGACTTCTTGCTTCATTTACCATTGGTATTGTAATACATGTTTCAATACTTTGTGCCAATAACTCTTGTGGTAATCCAGCATCTTCTCTACCAAAATAAAAGTAATCATTTGGATGGTATTGCATCTCAAAGTATGCTTGTTCTGTTTTTGTAGTTGCTAAAAAGTGTCTATCTGAAAAAGGGTGTTTTGACCAAAAATCTTCAATATTATCATACTCATACACTTCAAGATGTTGCCAATAATCAAGCCCTGCACGTCTAAGTTCTTTTTCTGTAATATCTCCAAAACCATAAGGTTTTATAAGATGGAGTGTCGAGCCAGTTGCGTATGCAAGTCTACCGATTGTTCCAACATTTCCTGGCATTCTAGGTTCAAGTAAAACTATATGAAACATTTTTTTCTCTATAGAACTACCGTTTTGTTTCCGTAAACAAAAACTTTATCATTTAATAGTAGATTTAATGCATTGGAAAGTACAACTTTCTCTACATTTCTCCCCGCATCCCTCATATCTTCCCATGCATAAGTATGATCTACACGTACTATATCTTGAGAGATAATTGGACCTTCATCAAGATCACTTGTTACATAGTGTGCTGTTGCACCTATTATTTTTACACCTCTCTCCCATGCTTGTTTGTATGGATTTGCACCAATAAACGCTGGTAAGAAACTATGGTGGATATTTAAAATTTTGTCTTTAAAATGATCTACAAATGTAGCATTTAAAATTCTCATATATTTTGCTAGTACAATTATTTCTGGATCAAATTGATCAATTGTTTCTATCATCTGCATCTCATGAGTGTCTCTATCAACTCCCTCATGAGATATACAAATAAAAGGTATATCAAATTTTTCAACAAGATCTTTTAGAATCTCATGATTTGCGATAACTGCTTTGATATTTGCATGGAGTTCACCACTTACATATCTTATAAGTATATCTCCAAGAC
>CALMBI010000018.1 GCA_937860115.1 uncultured Arcobacter sp.
AAAAGTAAAAAATTTTTATCCATTTGAGAAAAACTGTACAAGAACACTTGAAATAAAATACAAAACAAAAATTGGTTGCAATAGCCCATATAACACAAATAAAAATTTTAATAGTTTTATAGAATTTGATCTATTAGAGGAAAATAAACTTTTTTATACACTCTATAAAGATCTTAAAAGTGATGATGATATAAATGAAGAACTACAAAAAGGATATGAACAATTATGGAAACAAATCAACCATTAACTTTTGGTCCAGTTAATTCTAGACGCTTTGGTATATCATTAGGTATCGATCTTTCCCCATCGCACAAGCAATGTAATTTTGATTGTTTGTATTGTGAATTAGAAAAGCAAAAAACCATTTCTATACAAACGAATTCAGTTCCCGTAGAGCAGTATATAGTAGCAATCAAAGAAGCTCTTATAAAATATCCAGAAACCGAAGTGATCACCATCACAGCTAACGGTGAACCAACAATGTATCCCTTTTTAGATCAATTAGTTGATCAACTAAATATAATAAAGGGTGAAAAAAAGTTACTAATACTTTCAAATGCTTCATTGATCTGGGATACAAACATAGCATCAATACTTCATAAAATTGATATTGTGAAACTATCACTTGATTGTGCTACAAAAGAGTGTTTTTCTAAACTTGATAGACTTGATAGTTCTTTAGATTCTCAAAAAATTATAGATGGAATTATTGGATTTTCAAAATCATATACAAAAGAACTTGTGATCGAAGTACTTTTTGTTGACACTCTCAATAACAAACAAAGTGAAATAGAGAAAATTTATGCAATTTTAAAAGAGATTCATCCTTCAAGAGTAGATATTGGCACAATCGATAGACCACCAGCATATGATGTTAAACCGATAAGTTATGAAGAACTGAATAACATAGCATATCAATTTGTAGGTCTTAACGTCACAATAGCCCATAGGCATAAAATTAAACTTGAAAAATCATTAGATATAGAAGAGATCTTAAACCTTTTAGATAAACGACCACAAACAAAAGAAGATTTAGAAAATTTATTAGATGAAAAATCACTTCGATTATTTCATCAACTTTTAGATAACAAACAAGTTACAATAAGAAACCAAGCAGGAGTAGAATTTTATGGAAAAAGAAAATCTTAAAAAGTGTAGAAACTGCTATTACGAAGTAAAAAAAGGGATACGAAGATGCCCTTATTGTGGAATCGTAAATCCAACTTTGGAATTAAAAGAAGTTTTTGTCATGACACTTGGGGTAATTGCTGTACTTATTATCTACAGCTATCTTTTTCCAATGCAGTGATATGATATTTTGGAAATTAATACAAATATTGATATAAATTCTGATTTTTATGATACAATATTACCACTAGTATTAATGATATATGGCTACCGATTTTAGTAAGTGTATAATCAGTGATAACTATAGAGAACAAAAGGAAAAAGATTATGCAAATTTATGTTGGCAATATGTCATATAGAACAACACAAGAAAGCTTAGAGACGTTATTCTCTCAATTTGGTGCAGTAGAGTCTGTTAAATTAATTAATGATAGAGAAACGGGAAGAGCAAAAGGTTTTGCATTCGTTACTATGAACGAAGGTGCAAAAGAGGCTATCGAAGCTTTAGATGGTAAAGAATTTGAAGGTAGAACGCTTAGAATTAACGAAGCTAAACCAAGAGAAGAAAGACCAAAAAGAGAATTTAGTAAAAGATTTTAATCTGATTCTTTTTAATTTCAAAGGGAGAGGTTTTACCTCTCCCTTTTTTATTTAAATAATTTTTTGATGTAAAATAGAAGCACCACTTATTATAAGTTCCTGATTTGACTCTAACAGATTTATAATCACATCAAAACTTGCTTTTGTATTATCATAAACTATAACAAAAATCTCATCACCTACTTCTAAAAAAGTATTCTCACCAAACTCTGTATAACTAGTAGCACCAATACTAACAATAAGCCCTTTTGGGAAACCACTATTTTTAAGATGTGTATAAAGATCCTCTAAAGGTCCAAAATCTTCTTGATTATTGAGTTTGTCTATCATCCAATTTTTGAGCTTTTCATAAAAATAATTATAAGTTAAAACTGGACTATCTTCTCCATAAGGATAGATTTTTCCATCTCGTTTTAAAAATGAAGCAATATGATAATTATCCATCACTCCACCAAGCTCAAACTTATCAATTTGAATAATTTGTGATGAGATCCCTTTTGTATTTTCACCCCAATTCTTTTTTTCACTTATCTTTTTTGCATTTGGTTTTCTAATACTACAATCATTGTATGCTGTAAAAAAATTTGGTATCAAATCTACTACTTTTCCTTCTTCATAAATAACTTCACATATAAGAGCCACTTCTGGTTCCATTTGTAAATTACCCTCTTTGATATCTTTTGGATATTCAATAGTTTCACTTGAAAGTGGATAGGTACCTAAAAAACTCTCACTATTTGGTAGATAAAATGGAAAAATCCCTTTTGGTGCATTTTCTTCCTCAGTCACAACATTTACAAAATCACTTGCTTCTCCAGCTTGCACTAAATGATGTGCAAAATTTCCAGCAACACCAAAACCAATAAATCCCTGTAAATGTTTTTTGCTCATTAATATAATCCTGTCATATAAAATTAAAACTGATTATACAATAGTAGGTTCAAAATAGATTACAATTTGACATATTTTTACCGTTATAATCATTTTTATGCTACTATTTCGCCCATGAGAGAATCAACACCACCAAATGAAAAAGTGATACGACTAAGATATATAAGAGTATTAGAAAAATTTTTCACACGAACTGTTTCCTATATGAAAAATCCAGACTTCTCACCAATAATCTTTAAAAAGAATATTGATAGATACTATGAAGATATTAAAAAAGTTACTCCTATTAGATTAGATAGTGGATATCTTAGTAGCTTAGAAGAGTTTGTTAATAGCACTTTAACAAAAACAACACATATCGATGATGATTTTAGTACTCAAAAAGAGCAACTTTTAAAAGAATCCAATCTTGTATTAAAAGAAAAAAATAAATCTAGTTCAAAAAAAGACAAGCACAAATCGAAGGATTTTTATGATGGATATTGAGAAGCCAAAATCTATTCATATTTCAGGCACACTCAAAAAAGTTCTCTACCATAATAGTGAAAATAACTACTACATAGCTGTTTTAGAAAACAATCAAAAGATTTGTGGACTATATTTTGACACTGATTTAGCTAAACTTGAAGGTGAAGATCTTATTTTAATCGGCAATTGGGAAACGCACAACAAATATGGTGTGCAGTTTAATTTTGAATCAATAGAAATCAAAAAAAATGAAGTTTTTTTCTTTCTAACAAAAATTGTTAAAGGTTTCACAAAAAAACTTGCTACTGAGATTACAAAAAAATACACAGAAGATCAACTTTATGAGATCTTAGATAATCGTCCATCGGTTCTTTTAGAGTTTAAAGGTGTTAAAGAGAAAAAGCTTACTCAAATCGTGACAAGTTGGAATAAATTCAAACATCTTAGAGAACTAGCTGTTTTTTTAGGACAATATGGTGTTACAAAAAATCTTATCAATAAAATCTTCCAAGATCTAGGTCACATCGAAAATCTTATAACAAAAATAAAAGAAAATCCCTATTTTCTTACAAATATCAAAGGTATAGGATTTAAAAAAGCAGATGAGATTGCTTTGGCTTTTGGAATAGATCCAAAAAGCCCATTTCGAATTAAATCATGTTTAAATTACACTTTGATGGAATACTGTGAAGCAAATGGTAACAGTTCGATAGCAAAAGAAACACTTTTTGCTATTTTAGATACAACACTCCATTTTCAAAACGAAACCCTACTCTATGAAAACTCTATTTTGGCAATGATTGGTGATAAAGAACTTATAGAAACGAAAAAAAATAGATACACAACAACTATGCTACATTTTTGTGAAAAATATATTTTGGAATTTTTTAAAAAAAGACAAAATAGACAAATTCCAATAAAAATAGTCAAAGATTTTGATACTTATATAGCAAAAAAAGAGAAATCGATCGGATTTACACTCTCTGAAGAACAAAAAAAAGCAGTGAGACTTATCAATGAGGGGGAAACGACCGTCTTGCTTGTAGGATATGCAGGAACTGGAAAATCAACTTCAAGTAGAGCAATACTAGAACTTCTTGAAGAGATTGTAAACTTTAAAGAGATCCACTGCATGGCACTCAGTGGTATCGCATCTCAAAGAATTAGTGAAACAACAGGTTATAATTCAAGTACAATCCAATCGATGCTTATGGCACATAAAGAGAAAGATTATTTTCCATATAAAGTGCTCTTACTTGATGAAGCAAGTATGGTCAATAGTGTGACTTTTTATCAAATATGCTCAAAAATTGCTGATGATACGATCTTTATTATTGTTGGAGATGATGGACAATTACCAGCTATTGGGGCTGGTGATATTTTAGCTGATGCAATAAAATTTAATCTTGCACCACTTTCAAAACTTACTAAAATCTATCGTCAAAATGAGTTGCAAGCGATAGCAATAATTGCAAATGAAATACGAGAAGGAAATATTCCCTCTTTTCAAAATGAATATAAAGATTTTAAATTTGTTGATGTTTCTATTCCTAATTATTATGTAACAAAAAATAGTGTTAGTAATTATGAAATGAACACTATTCGCAATGAAAATAACTATAAAATATTACATTCACTCTTACATATCTCTGCTTCTTATATTTGGGAGATTGAAGATCATATCAAAGAAAAAAGAATTGCAAAAGCACTTACCACTTTTCAAGTGATCACCCCTATGAAAAATGGGATTTTAGGTGTAGAAAATCTTAATGTAAATCTTCAAAAACTTCTCAATAATAATAATTCTAAGCCATATCAGGGAAAACTCTATGAATTTAGACTTAAAGATAAAGTGATTCACACTAAAAATGAAAATATGAAATCTCTTTCTATGAATGAATATAAGGAAGGGAGTTTAGAGTATGTTGAGCGGAGAATCTTTAATGGGATGCTTGGAATGATTATCAAACTAGATTTTGAAAATGATCTGTGTGTTGTTTTGTATCCAAATGATGATACGGTAGTTTTTTATAACTTCACTCAAATTGAGTCACTCCTCTCTTTAGCATATTGTCTTACTATTCATAAAACTCAAGGGATGGAATATGACACAGCATTAATTCCAATGACGTTTACACACTTTATTATGCATAATACAAAACTGCTCTACACAGCTATCACAAGAGCTAAACATATGTGCTATATCGTTGGGGAAAAAGAAGCTTTTGAAAGTGCTTGTAAAAAACTTGAGATCACCCAAAGAGAAACAGTGATCACTGACCTTTTGAGTGATAGCCTACTTAGTTGATAAATTCTACAATTTCATCTATAGAGAGCCTAAATTTATTTGGTTGAGGATTGATTCTATATCCAAAAGGAACTATGACAGCTAATTGATACACTTTAGTATCTATTTTTAAAAGTTTTTCAACATTCTCTTTTTCAAATCCCTCTATCGGACAAGAATCTATACCAATACTTGCAGCTGCACTCATCATATTTCCCATAGCTATATAACATTGCCTAGCTCCCCAAGATAATATATTTTCATCACTCGACATAGTGTGAGCCAAATGAGAAGCATACACACTAAGATATCTTTCATAATATTCTTGTGGTAACCCTCTTCTTGCAAACATTTTACCTACATATTCATTTTGAGGTTTTAAATCATCTATTTTAGAAAGTATCACAACCAAATGACTACAAGTTGTAATTTGTGGTTGATCCCAACAAAATGGTCTTAATTGTTCTTTAAGCTCTTGATTTTGAATTACCAAAAATTTCCAAGGCTCCATCCCAAATGAAGATGGTGATAATCGTCCAACTTCTAAAATAAAATTCAAATCTTCCTTTGAAATTTTCTTTGTTTCATCAAATATCTTACATGCATGACGAAATTGCATTACCTCTAAAAATTGTTCTTTTGTCATTTTTGGTACTCCAATAAATATTTTAGAAACTATAACAAAACAAATTTATTTTTTAATAAAAAAGCCCCATCCAAAAAGGATGAGGCTTTCTAAAAAGTAATCCCAAAATGAGATTATCTTACCATATAGCTTAACTCTTCAGTTTTTACTTTATTGAAGTTGAGATATTTATAAACATTATCTCTCATATCTGGTTTAATTTTATTTGGAACAATACTTAAGTATTCCTCTTTTGTAGGAAGTTGACCTTTAAGTGCAGTAACTGCAGCAAGCTCAGCAGATCCAAGATATACTTGTGAACCTTTTCCAAGTCTGTTATCAAAGTTTCTTGTAGAAGTAGAGAATACATAAGAACCTTGTCCAACTTGCGCTTGGTTACCCATGCAAAGTGAACATCCTGGGATCTCTGTTCTAGCTCCACTTGTTCCAAATACTGAATAGTATCCCTCTTCAGTTAATTGTCTCTCATCCATTTTTGTTGGTGGACAGATCCATAATTTTGTAGGAACTTGACCTTCTCCTCTTAGAACTTCACCTAAAGCTCTAAATAATCCAATATTTGTCATACAACTTCCAACGAAAACTTCATCAATTTTTGTTTGAAGTCCAGCTGCATGAATCTCTGAAAGAGTTTTAACATCATCTGGATCATTAGGACAAGCTAAAATTGGCTCAGTGATCTCATTTAAGTCAATCTCAATAATCGCTGCATACTCTGCATCTTTATCTGCTTCCATAAGAACTGGATTTGCAAGCCACTCTTTCATTTTATCTGCTCTTCTTTGTAGAGTTGCAGCATCTTGGTAACCTTGTTTAATCATCTCTTCAATTAACACGATATTAGATTCTAAATACTCAGCTACTGGCTCTTTGTTTAATTTAACTGTACAAGCTGCTGCACTTCTTTCAGCCGATGCATCAGAAAGTTCAAATGCTTGCTCACACTTAAGATCTTCTAAACCTTCGATTTCAAGAATTCTTCCATCAAATACATTCTTTTTCCCTTTTTTCTCAACAGTTAAAAGTCCAGCTTTGATAGCATAGTAAGGAATCGCATTTACAAGATCTCTAAGTGTGATTCCTGGTTGTAACTCTCCACTAAATCTAACAAGAACTGATTCTGGCATAGTTAAAGGCATCATACCTGTAACTCCTGCAAATGCAACAAGTCCAGATCCAGCAGGAAATGAGATACCAATTGGGAATCTTGTATGTGAATCTCCACCTGTTCCAACAGTATCTGGAAGACAAAGTCTATTTAACCATGAGTGGATAACACCATCACCTGGTCTTAAAATTACACCTTTTCTACTTGTCCAGAATGCTGGAAGTGTGTGTTGTAATTTGATATCAGCTGGTTTTGGATAAGCAGCTGTATGACAGAATGATTGCATAACCATATCAGCACCAAAATCAAGTGCAGCTAGTTCTTTAATCTCATCTCTTGTCATAGGTCCTGTTGTATCTTGGCTTCCTACTGTTGTAGCGATTGGCTCACAATAAACTCCTGGTTTAATTCCAGCTGTTCCACAAGCTTTTCCTACCATTTTTTGAGCTAATGTATACCCTTTACCATTATCAGCTGGATTTTCTGGTACTAAAAATAGATCACTAGTACCCATACCAAGAGCTTCCCTTGCTTTTGCAGTTAATCCTTTTCCAATAATAAGTGGGATTCTTCCCCCAGCTCTCATCTCATCAGTAATTGTATTTGGAGAAAGTTTAAATTCACTTACAACTTTTCCATCTTTCTCTATAACACCATCATAAGGTTTAACAACGATTACATCACCAGTTTCAAGATTTTCAACTGGAGCTTTGATTGGTAAACAACCTGAATCTTCTGCAGTATTAAAGAAAATTGGAGCGATGATTGAACCAATTACAACCCCACCTGTTCTTTTATTTGGAATACCTGGGATATCTTCACCCATGTGCCATTGAACAGAGTTGATTCCTGATTTTCTTGAAGATCCAGTTCCTACAACATCTCCAACATACGCTAAAGGATTTCCTTTTTCTTTTAAAGAGGTCATAGTTTCAAGTGGTTGTGGCATTCTAGCACCCAACATTGAGTTTGCATGAAGTGGGATATCTGCTCTTGTAAACGCTTCACTTGCAGGAGATAAATCATCTGTATTTGTTTCACCTGGAATTTTATAAACTGTTAGTTTAATTTCACTTGCAAGTGCAGGTCTATTTGTAAACCACTCACCATTTGCCCAAGACTCAACAACCTCTTTTGCTTTTTGATTTCCAGCTTTTCTTAGTGCATTTACATCTTCAAAGCTTCCATACACTAAGAGTGTATTTTTAAGTTGTTCTGCTGCACACTCAGCAATCTCTGCACCTAATTTTAATGCCTCAACAAGTGGAGCAACATTAAATCCACCACCCATTTTTCCTAAAATTTCACAAGCTTTTACAGGGCTAATCGCTTTTGAAGATGCATTTCCTTGAACAATATCATTTAAAAATGCTGCTTTTACATAAGCACTATCATCAACTCCACCGTTGATTTTGTTTTCTAAAAGATCCATAAGATATGATTCTTCAACAATCGTATCCGCTTTTAAAAGCTCAACAAGCTCTGCAACTTGCTCAGTTGTTAATGCCAATGGTGGAACACCTAATTTTGCTCTCTCTTCAGTATGTGCTTTGTAATTTGCTACTAAACTCATAAATATAGTCCTTTTTTGTTTTTATTTCAATTGCAAGTGTAACAAAAAAATTGTAATTTTGATTAAAAGTGTGTAGATTTTACTCTATTGATTTTTAGAGTGTTTAGAAAAGTTACACAAAAGGGATTTACCCTTTGTATAAAGGAAGTGTTACCTCGAAAACAGCACCACCGTTTTCATTATAAGCTATAATTTCTCCATCATTATCGTTTACAATTTTTTTAGCTATATTAAGCCCAACACCCATACAAGAAGATTCTTTTGTACTTTTAAATGCATCGAAAACATGATCGATAATATCATCTTTAATACCACCTGCATTATCTTTAAATTTTACGATCACTTTATCTTCTGTTGACTCAATAAAAATATCGAGTTTTCGATCAGGAAATGTACCAAACTTTATAAGTTCATCCATCGCATTGTTAATGATTACGATCCAAACTTGCTCTATTCTTTGTTTTTGTATATTACATGGTCATTAAGACAACCATAAGAGACATAATTTTGTATCTAATCTTTGACGTG
>CALMBI010000019.1 GCA_937860115.1 uncultured Arcobacter sp.
AAAATTGATATGATTTTTTCAACTCAAAAATTGCACTTCAGATTTAAATTTTGGATATCCAAAGAAAGTTTTATCTCTTTTAGAATCATTTAATATTAAATAAGTATAATTCCACCGTTTTGAATTCCAGTAGGAACATAAGTGCATTTATGTATTTATGGCTTAAGTTTTATCTTGGGTTACGCTAGCCGAAAGAATTGATGAACACTATTAAATTTTATAAGGAATTACAATGAAAAAAGCTTTATTTTTAGTACTTGCATTCGCAACTGCTGCTTTCGCTTCTGAAGAAGCTGCTAATACAATGGTTCAAGCATATTCAGTACTTGCTGCTGGTATCGGTCTTGGTATCGCTGCAATGGGTGGTGCTATCGGTATGGGTAACACTGCTGCTGCAACTATCGCTGGAACTGCAAGAAACCCAGGTATGGGTGGAAAACTTATGACTACGATGTTTATCGCATTAGCGATGATCGAAGCTCAAGTTATCTATACGCTTGTAATTGCTCTTATCGCACTTTACGCTAACCCATTTTTATAATAGGTTAATCTTCGTCAAAAGGTAGTTTACCTTTTGCGAATTTTATTTTAACTTTCATTAGAGTTAAAATTTTTTCATTTTTGCGCTTGTGGTGGAATTGGTAGACACGCTATCTTGAGGGGGTAGTGCCAACAGGTGTATGAGTTCGAGTCTCATCAAGCGCACCATTAACATTCTAAAAAAATTATCCAAAAACTTCTCCTTCTATATTCTAAATTTGTCTTCAATAGTAGGTCATCTTCATTTGCTCTAGTTTCATTATACCAATAATAAATTAAATTTATAGTGGCAATTCAATAAAAAATTTTGCACCATTGTGCGTATTTTTTGCATATAAGCTACCATTCATATGTTTGGTAACAATATTATAACTCATATAAAGACCTATTCCCGTCCCTACAGATTTATGTTTTGTAGTAAAATTTTGATCAAATATTTTTGGTAATATATTTTCAGGAATCCCTGATCCATTATCTTCAATTGTTATAATACATTTATTGTCCGTAGAATAAAGATCTAACTTGATCCACTTATCCTCTTTTTGAAGCTCTTTTAGGGAATCTTTTGCATTATTTATAATATTGATAATAACTTGACTTAGTTCACCCATAACAAGTTTTAAAGCGATAGGATTCGAATGATCAAGATCTTTTATAAGCTCTATATCGTTATCTTTCAGGACAACACCTAAAATTTTGAGTGTATTTTCAATCTCATGTTGCAAAATAACATCACATAGTTTATGCTCTTCTTGAATAAAATCTCTAAATGTATTAATAGTGTCAGATAAATACATAGATTGAGCTATCATCATATCAGTATATTTTGAAAACAATACATCATCTAGCATCCCCAAGTCTTTATTTATCTGCATAGCACTAGCACTTGTGGTAATAACACTAAGAGGTTGTCTCCATTGGTGAGCTATATTTGCAATCATATCACCTAGACTTGCCATCTTCATACTATCAAAAACTTTTTTTTCATATTCTAGATTTTTTTCTATCTCACTTACAACTTTTGTATGTAATGAGCTATTAATTTGATCTAACTCTTTTGAAGTTATATTTACAAGATGTGAAAGTGCTTGCAAAGTAGTCATATGAGATGAATTTAATTTATAAAGATCAAATTCAATTTGAACTGGTTTTTCAGAATTTTCACTTAATCCCAAAATTGTCATTGATTCATTTAAAAACTTTGGTTTTGTTTTATAAGTAAAAAACTCTCCATATGTAAAAAAACCACTTATTGGAGCAATTTTCGAAAGATATTTAAGATCTAAATTTGCTTGAGTACCTAAAAATCTTCTCCTTGCCATACACGAATAGATAAAAATTGCTTCACTACCAAATTGAGATGAATTTAGAGCCATCTCTTTTGTATCATTTATGATATGATTTACATTTCCTACACCAAATTTCACTCTTGATCCTTCAGGAATGTTCCCTGCAAAAACAAGTGATCCATCATCATTTTTTGATAATACTGCTCTTGCCACTTTAACTTCATCATCTTGAATGACAAGTGGAAACTCTATACCAATACTAGGAAGTAAGTTTGCGACTTCATCTCCCAAATATTTTTTATATAACTCTACAGGTGTTATGTTATCTATCTCATAAACTCTATTTTTATCTGATCTATTAACTATAAATTCTCGGCCAATATTTTCCCATGCAAAACTATAATCATTATTTACCATAAGAGTATCTGAATTGATAGAAACACCAACTGCACCGATATTGATAATCTTATCATCACAGATTAGATATGTGTTCGTAAATGTAGCGTTGTCTCCTGCTAATCCACCAGCTACAATCACATTTGGTGATTCATGCAAAACACCTTTTATAAACTCTTCACCATTCGTATGCAACCCATCACCAAAAATGATAAAAACTTTAGAATTTTTTTCTCTCAATTTGAGGGATATTCTCTCCCCTAACAAATAACTATCTCCTAAAGATAGATTATCATCGATATAGTCAATAGAAAGTGTACTTTTTTCAAAAGTAGTAATTGATACAACAGTAGATTGCGTTCTCACACTATCATCAATGATTTCTCCATCTGTAGTTGAGCCGATTATCTTAGCTTTTGGAATCTTATTTTTTATATATTTTACTAGTTTTTCTAAAAATGCAACATCTAATTGACCAGAAAAAATTTGGACAAGAATCTCTTTACTTTTATTTATCTCTTTATTATGCTGTATAAATTTTTCTAACTGATCAAAGTTTTCAAACTCTATATTGTATGTTTTCATTCTTTCTCTTCATTTCGATACTATATATCAAAATATTTAAAATATATGAGCAGATTATTCTTTTTTTGCTTAATCCTATCATAAATTAAAAAACATGTGACACTATTGTAATGCTTTTAGTAAATTATGTAACTAATTTGAAGAAATTTAAAATAAGACTAATTTTATCTTTTTTTGATATGATTCAAAAAATTAGCCTACACTAAACAAATATACTAATTTAATTAATAATGTAAAGGTTATTAAATATGAAATTATCAGATTTAAAACAAAATCAAGTAGCAAAAATCACAAATCTAAATTGCGACCTTGATTTGAAACAAAGATTTTATTCATTTGGAATTAATAAAAATTCATTGATTGTTGTTGAAAATATAAGTTTTTCAAAAAATACAATAGAGATCAATGTTGAAGATACATTTATAGCTCTTCGAATGGAAGAAGCTAAATGTATAGAAGTTGAAGTAGTCAATCAATGAAACCTATAAAAATAGTCCTAGCTGGACAACCAAATGTAGGAAAATCATCACTTATCAATGCGATGAGTAATTCAAGGCTCAAAGTTGGAAACTTTAGTGGCGTTACTGTTGAAAAAACGGAAATTTGTTTTTCTCATCATTGCCATGAGATTGAGATGATAGATCTTCCTGGAACCTACTCAATTAATGGCTTTTCACAAGAGGAGCAAGTAGCCAAAAATTATCTTTTACATGAAGATTATGATATTATAATCAATGTTATCGATTCTACACATCTTACAAGAAATCTACTCCTAACACTTGAACTTTTCAAACTCAATAAAAAAATTGTTCTAGCACTCAATATGTACGATGAAGCACAAAAAGAGAATATCAATATAGATGTCAGACAAATTGAAGCCCTTACAGGTATCCCAACAGTTGCTGTAAGTGCCAATACAAAAGAGGGAATAGAAGAGCTTCTAACAATAGTTCATGAGCTTTATGATAGTGAATACCGATTTAAATCAAATATCTCATATAGTGATGCTATTGAAGAGGAGATTTTTGTAGTTAAAGAGTTTTTAGATTCAAAAAACTATACATATGGAGATCTTACAACAAGAGAGATGGCTATAAGACTTTTGATTGAAGATAACGAATTTTTCTCACAATTACATGATAAGCCAATATTTATGGAACTCCAACCAATACTTCTTAAATCGCTAGAAAAAATCTACACTTACTATGAAACAAAAGATATAAAAGAGATTCAATCACTCGAATATCATGCTATAGCAAGGGGAATACGAGCTGAAACTGTTACATCTCCAAAAGGAAAAGTACCTAAACAGTTTACAAAAAGAGTTGATAATATTCTTATAAATAAATATTTTGGGATACCAATCTTTTTATTTTTTATGTGGGGTTTGTTTCAACTTACCTTTGAACTTGGGGCGATTCCGATGGATTATATCGACATGGGATTTGCATGGTTTGGAGATGCGGTTGGGCAAAGTATAGCTCATGAGGGACTCCGTTCCCTCATCGTTGATGGAATTATTAGTGGAGTGGGTGCTGTTGTACTTTTCTTACCTAATATTATTATCCTATACATAGGAATAGCTCTTCTTGAAACAACTGGATATATGAGTAGAGTTGCTTTTTTACTTGATGGATTTTTTCATAAATTTGGACTTCATGGGAAAAGTTTTATCCCACTTGTAACAGGATTTGGTTGTAGTGTGCCAGCTTACATGGCTACACGAACTTTAAAAAACCAAAAAGATAGACTGATTACTCTATTTATCATAGGATTTATGAGTTGTGGAGCGAGACTCCCTATTTATGTACTTTTTGCTGGAGCTTTTTTTGCGCCTGAAGATGCAGGAAATGTTATCTTTGCTATCTATATAGGTGGAGCATTTCTTGGGCTTATCATGGCAAAGGTCTTACGACTCACTGCTTTTAAAGGTGAAGATGAGCCATTTGTTATGGAGATGCCAAAATATCGACTTCCAACAATTAAACTTATCTACACAATCGTATCAACTGAAGCTTGGATGTATCTCAAAAAGGCTGGGACTTTTATCTTGGCAGCTACGATTATTATTTGGTTTGCTTCAAATTTTCCAAAAGTTGAAGGGGAAAATATCTCAGCAAAAGAGAAACTAGAACAAAGTTATCTAGGAATCGTAGGAAAATCAACAGAATTTTTATTTGAACCACTTGGATTTGATTGGAGACAAACAGTTGCTTTGGAAACGGGACTTGCTGCCAAAGAGGTTGTTGTAGCTACTTTAGGAATCTTATACAATGTAGGTGAAGATTTAGATGAAACAAGTCAAAGTTTGATGAGTGAACTTAAAAAACAGATCCCATTTGCAAGTGCTGTTTCTTTTATTGTATTTGTAATGATCTATCTGCCATGTTTTGCTGCTAGTATGGTTTTTATGAGAGAAGCTGGTCATCCTAAGTATTTAGTATATCTTTTCTTGATGACCACAATCGTAGCTTGGATTATGAGTTTTATCGCTTATAATATAGCTCTTTTACTCTAAATAAAAAAGGAGAGATTTTACTCCCTCCTTTTAAAAAACTTTTTATTTTTAAAATACTCTTATTTCCCCAAACAAAACTCACCAAACATCACATCAAGCATTTGATCATTTTCATAAGGTCTTGTGATAAGCGAGATACTCTCCAATGCTTCAGTGACATGATGAGCAAAAAATTCTAACTGACCACCAACTATAATATCTTTAGAAATAGTAATATTTGAAAGCGTTTTTTCAACACTTAGCACTTGATGTTTTGAAATCAGTGTCATACCATCACAAAGAGTACTATTTTGATCTAAAATAGTTTGCAATTTCTCCATCAAATCTTTTAATGATGAAGTTTCAAGTGATTTTGATATAGTCATTTCGATATCAATCTTGTCTAACTTTTCTCGATCAAACTTTGATTCTAAATCACATTTATTTAAAATAATAATTTTCTCTTTTGTAGAATTCTTTAAAAGTTCATTTATCTTAGCATCTTCACTATCATACTCTTTACTATTATCAAATAAAGCTATTACAATATCAGCTTCATCAATAGTTTGTTTTGATTTTTCTATACCAATCTTTTCAATCTCATCACTTGCTTCTCTAATCCCAGCAGTATCAACGATTTTAATAATATGTGTTCCAACTTTGATATTTTCTTCAATAGTATCTCTCGTAGTCCCTGCAATATTACTTACGATTGCTCTATCAAAGTTTAAAAGTTTATTTAAAAGGGAACTTTTCCCAACATTTGGTTTTCCGACGATTGCTATTTTAAAACCATCAATCATCCCCTCTCTTCTACGACTTGCTTCAAGGGTTGTAAGCAGTTTTTGCTCGATAGAATTTAGTTTTGTGTTGATTTGATCTAATATATCAGCTGGCAAATCCTCTTCAGCATAATCTATACTCACTTCAACATACGCCAAAATAAAAAGTAAATCAGATCGAATCTCCTCTACAAACTCTTTAAGCTCCCCTTTGAGTTGTCTTGCAAGAAGTTTTACTCCATCTTCACTTTTTGATTCTATTAATTTACTAATCGCTTCAGCTTGAGAAAGATCAATTTTACCATTCAGATATGCTCTTTTTGAAAACTCACCTGGCATTGCAAGTCTTGCTCCAAAATCAAGAGTAGCTTGTAAAATCATATTTGTAAGTGCAATCCCACCATGACATTGGAACTCAACAATATCTTCACCAGTAAATGAATAGGGATTTTTAAAATAGATTACAAGCGATTCATCTATAAGCTCATTTTTTGCATTATAGAGTTTTGTAAGAGTTGCTAACCGTGGTGAGAAATTTTCTTTGTGTGTTATTCTTGAAGCGATTATAAGTGCATCTTGTCCACTTAAACGAATAATACTGATAGCGCCAACTCCACTAGCTGTTGCAATTGCAACTATCGTATCATTGTCATACATCAAAGATTCCTATTTTCTATATTCATTTACAAGAATATATTTTTCACCTTTTATATTACTTTTTACAGCGATATATTTTTCAGGAAATTCACCTCTTAACCTTGTGAGTGCGATATGGATCAAAATACCATCAAGATTTTTTGTTTTGTAAAAACCATCAATTTTAATCGTTTCGATTACTGGTTCTAAATATCTATGGATACTCTCCTCTTGAGTTGTTAAAAATTCAGCTATCTCAAGTCGTATCATTAGATCATATTTTTCATGAATCCAATTAAAAAGAATATATGAAAGTGCTTTATATCTATACCCTTCTTTTCCAATCAAAAGGGCACTATCATTTCCAGTAAATCCAATAAAAACAGTATTTTCATCATAATACGATACCGTTACAGGATCTATATCATAAGCAAGATGTGAAAATAATTCATCAACTTTTTCTTTGATCTCTTTGAGAATTGTATCATCTTTTATGATCTTAATCTCTTCATAATCAGAATGATCTTTTTCATAAAAAGAGTTAAATATCTTATCTTCTTTTTTCAAAGTCCCTTTTTTCACATCTACAGAACCACTATGTGTTTCATTATTATGCATATCTTCCATTTGCGAAGAGATATCTTTTATATTAATACTTGTATTGTGTTGATTTTTATGAGATTCTTGTTTGTTTTCGTATGAATTTTTTTTACATTTATACACTTTGATAATTGCACTTTTTCTAAAAAAACCTAAAAATCCACTACTAGGAGCTTGCATAATCTCACATTTTAGATCAGTGATTGAACAATCAAATTCCAAAGAAGCTTTTTTATAAGCTTCTTCGAGGGTAGAACCCTCAAACGCTATAAAATCTTCAGACTGATTTTCCATTGTTATTTCTCTTTTTTAGTATGCTTTGTAGCTAAATGTTCCTCATGTCTTTTTTCTTTTTCTGCTTGAAACATTTTGTTTACATAGTATTGTTGAGACACTGTTACTAAGTTATTAATAAACCAATAAAGTGTAAGTCCAGCAGGGAACCATAGGAAAAATACTGTAAATACTACAGGTAACCATTGGAATATTTTTGCTTGAATCTCATCTTGAACTTGCATTGGTGTAATTTTTTGTTGAATATACATCGTTGCACCCATTAAGATAGGTAAAATAAAATATGGATCCATTACAGAAAGATCCTCAATCCATAAAATCCAACCACTTCCTTTAAGCTCAATCGCATTGATTAAAACTCTATAAATTGCAAAAAATACTGGAATTTGAAGAAGGATTGGAAGACATCCACCCATTGGATTTGCACCCTCTTTTTTATAAAGCTCCATCATATGCATAGATGCTTTTTGTTTATCATCACTATATTTTTCTTGAATAGCTTTAATTTTAGGAGCAAGCTCTTTTAATCTATTCATACTCACCATACCTTTGTGTGATAAAGGTAATAAAATTAGTTTAACTAAGATTGTAAGGATAACGATTGTCCATCCCCAATTTCCAACATAACCATGAATATAATCAAGCATTGAAAACATTGGTTTTGCAATAAATGTAAACCAACCGTACTCTATAATACCTGTTAATCTTGAATCAAGTGCATCAAGTGTTTTATACTCTTTTGGTCCAACATATCCATGAAGTTTTAATTCATTCATAACATGAATAAATGCTTGTGGATCTGAATTGTTGTCATTCATAAGTGTCACTTGAAGGTTTTTATCAAAATTATAAAGTGCAGTAGCATAATATCTATCAAATGCACTTACAGCTTGCATTCCAACAAAATCACTGTTTTTTTCTAAATCACCATCTTCTACAATATTTAAAGTTCCATCATTTTTAATTAATAGTGCACCATGATCAGCATATGCATCTACTATAACATTTGGTCTAAATCCAGGCGTTAAGAAATAATTTTGTTTCGTACTTGTTGCAATATCTAAATCATAATTTCCATTTGGATAAAACGTGATTGTTTTTGTTAGAGTTGTCTTTGCAAGTGTTTGTGTTAGTGTAAGCGTAACGGGAGATACAGAAGCATCTAGTTCTTTGCTACTTGCAATAACTTTTACTTTAAACGCCTCATTATTAAGGGCAACATCCATAAATCTTACTTCAAGTGGTCTTAACTGATCAGCTGTAAAAAGCTTAATCGCATGGTGTTCTTCATCTTGGTATCTATTTGATGTAAGAGTAACTTGAGCAATTCTTCCTAAACTATCGATCTCTATTTGAGATGTTTTTGTTTTTATTATAGAGATGATCTCATTTGCATCATTTACTTGCACTACAGGTGCTGCATTTGCTTCAACTTGAGTATTTGTTAGACTCGTTTGAACTGTATTAGCTGATGGTGTAGTTACTGAGCTATTTATTTCAATAGATTTTGTAGCTTGTTCTTTAGCCAATTGTTCTTTTTTTTGTTGTTCAAGTAATTGTTGTTGCGGTTGTAAATATAAAAAATCATATCCTATAAAAAATATAAAAGATATCAGTGTCGCAACTAAAATT
>CALMBI010000020.1 GCA_937860115.1 uncultured Arcobacter sp.
TAAAATCAACTTTCAATCTTGAAATACCATATTGGAAAGATGGATTGGATGATTGCTTGAGAAGACTTGGGGAGAGAAAATAGATGCCACAAATTGATAAACTTAAAGAGGAATTGTCAGTTTTAAAAGAAGAGTATAAAAACTTGTTTCTTTTTTTGCTTGCTACTTTAACTGGTACTGTTACTAGTTTTTATCAAGTTATGACAGCTAAAGTAGAGTTTCATATTTTGATTATTTCAGCTTTGGGATTTGGTGTATCTATTTTTATTATGATATTACTTAAGAAAGTACGAGAAAAAATGGATAAAGATATAAAAGAATTGGGAGAATTATGATGATGACATTGATAACTTTAATTGGAAGTATTTTAATAGCTGGATTGATAGTTTATGCAGCAAAATCTATGGTAAGTGTAAATTAAGATGAAGAATATTTTACTAACAGGAACAGCAGGATTTATAGGTAGTAACTTTGTACCATATTTCCTAGAGAAATATCCAAACTATAACCTTGTAAACCTAGACCTACTTACTTATGCAGGAAACTTAGAAAACCTAAAAGAGTGTGAATCTAATCCACGATATAAATTTATCAAAGGTGATATTTGTAATCGTGAGCTTGTAGAGTTTATCTTCAATGAATATGATATAAGAGGTGTTATCCACTTTGCAGCAGAATCACATGTAGATAACTCTATCAAAAACCCAGGTGTATTTGTACAAACAAATGTAAATGGTACATATACTTTAGTAGATGTAGCAAAAAAATATTGGATGGAAAAACCATTTACTTATAAACCTGAGTATCAAGATTGTAGATTTCATCATATCTCAACTGATGAAGTGTATGGAACACTTACAGATGACCCAAATGACCTTTTTACAGAGAGTACTCCTTATGCTCCAAACTCTCCATACTCAGCAAGTAAAGCATCTAGTGATATGATTGTAAGAGCTTATGTAGAAACATTTGGACTTAATTGTGTTATCACAAACTGTTCAAATAACTATGGACCAAAACAACATGATGAGAAACTCATCCCAACCATCATAAGAAATGCTCTTAAAGGAAACCCAATCCCAATCTATGGTGATGGGAAAAATATAAGAGATTGGCTTTATGTGTTTGACCACTGTAAAGGGATAGATTTAGTATATCACAATAGTAAAAAAGGTGAAACCTATAATATCGGTGGAAGAAATGAAAGAACAAATCTTCAAATAGTAGATAGAATATGTACTATTTTAGATGAACAAGTTCCGAAAGAAACTTCATACAAAGATTTAATTACTTTCGTAGAAGATAGAGCAGGACATGATAGAAGATATGCGATAGATGCAACTAAGCTAGAACATGAACTTGGCTGGAAAGCAGATGAGAACTTTGATAGTGGGATTGTGAAGACTATTGAGTGGTATTTGGGGAAATATTTAATATGAATCTACCAAAATGTTCATTTATAATCTCAGTTTATAAAGATACTGAGTCGTTGGGATTTATACTAGAAAGTTTGGAAAGACAGACGGTATTGCCAGATGAAGTTATTATCTCTGAAGATGGGGATAGTGTAGAGATGGCAGAATATTTCCCAAAAGCACAAGAACAATTTCCAAAACTCAATCTTATCCATCTTACTCAGGAAGATATCGGTTGGAGAAAAAATAGAGCTTTAAATAGAGCAATAGTAGCTTCGAAATATGAGTATCTTATCTTTATAGATGGAGATTGTGTTCCTTTTGATAGTTTTGTGGAAAATCATCTTTTATTAGCTGAAGAAAATATAGCAATAGCTGGTAGAAGGATTGAATTTAGTGAAT
>CALMBI010000021.1 GCA_937860115.1 uncultured Arcobacter sp.
CTTTCAGTTGTGGAAACGTAGGTCGCCGCCAACTTTTAATGGCTCTTTTTTTATTGTTTTTTATAAGTAGATCTTTTACTCTTTTATAGATTTACAAAAAATTATAGTATAAAATTCCTCTCCATTTGTAAAAAATCTATTATTATGTATTATCCAGCCTTCACTAAATCTAATTTTTTTGCCACTGTATAATATTGGTTTATTCATTTTAAAATCATTGAGAAGCTTTTGACTCCTCTCTTTTTCAAAATAACCATATAATGATAGTAATACAAGAAGTGAGACAAAAAGTATTGAAAATTTTATCATTTTATTATTACTTTCGTATTTTTTACTATGAAATAAAAAAAGGCTAGTGTAAATCACTAGCCTTTAACTCCAAATCTTAGTTTTATGTTTTATTTTGATTCTAAAATTTCGATTCTTTCAATAATATCTTTTTGTTTGATACTATCAAGTACACTAAAGCTTTCTTTATCATCTGCTTCTATATTTCCAAATACAGTGTGTCCTCCATCAAGATGTGGGCACGGTACAAAACAGATGAAAAATTGGCTTCCTCCAGTATTTGGTCCAGCGTGTGCCATAGATAATGAACCTTTAACGTGTTTTTGACCTTGCGCTTTTGTTTCACATTTAATTGACCATCCTGGTCCACCTGTACCTGTTCCAGTTGGGCATCCACCTTGAGCCATAAATCCTGGGATTACTCTATGAAAATTCAATCCATCATAAAATCCATCTTTTGCAAGTGTAGCAAAATTTGAAACAGCAATTGGTGTGAAATCTGGAGTTAATTTCACCATAATTACACCTTTAGATGTTGTAATTTTTGCATAATTTAATTTTGCTATTTCTTCCGTTGATAAGTCTTTTTCTTTAATATTTCCTCTTCTAAACATTTATTTTCCTTGTATTGATTTTAAGGTATTATAGAAAAAAATTGTTTATTGCTTGGTTAATGTGTTTGCGGAATTATTGGTGTATCATCGATAGGTTTTGGAACTACAGTAGGTTTTAAATAGTTTAATTTAACCATAATGTCAACTATTTGTCTAAAGACTGGAACAGCAGAATTAGATGCGTAATAATAATACCAATGTTCTCCAGTTGATATAGGATTATTTACCATTACACCAACTGTATATCTATGATCCTTGTCATTGACAAATCCAAAGAAACTACTCATATATTTTTTTTGATATCCACCTCGACCAGCGATATTTGCTGTACCAGTTTTTCCACCAATCTCTAAACCTTCATAGATGGTATTTTTTCCTGTACCTTCCAATACAGTTTTAACTAATAGCCCTTTCATGATCTCGGTAGTTTTATCGGATAAGATTTTAGAAGATGGGTTTTCTATCTCTTTTTTTACAATTGACGGCGTTACGATATTTCCATTATTATTAAAAACATTGTAAGCTTTGAGTATTTGCATAAAAGTAACAGTCATCCCTTGACCGTATGAGATTGTTGATTTAAATATATTTAATCTTCCATTACTTTCACCTGATGAAAGTTGTCCGAGTGTAGGTAAATATCCAATTTTTTCATATGGTAGATCAATATCTGTTTTTTTATTGATACCAAACATGTGGTAACCTTCAAGTAGTTCTTTACCAGATAATCTATTAGCTAAAAGTAAAGTACCAATATTACTTGAATTGATTACGATATCTGAAATAGATAGCGTATTTGTTTTAAATTGATGATCATCAGATATTCCCCATCTATCAATCATAATTTTCCCTTTAGGAAACTCCCCATTACTATTTCTAGGACCTGTTGTATTATAAGCAGGCAAATATTCGCTAAGTTTAGCTCTACCCTTTTCTAATACAAGTGAAATTGCAATTGGTTTCATAACAGAACCAGGTTCATATTGATATTCAATTGCATTTACATTGAGGTTTTTAATATCTTCTGTACGAATCTGACTAGGATCGAATCTATTAGATGAAGCTAAAGAAATCACATGACCTGTTTTTGTATCTAATACCGATACTATGATCTCATCAGCACCTAATTTAGCTTGATAAATATCAAGCATAAGCTCTATATTTTTTTGAAGCCTGAGTGGAATATTGAGTTGTAATGGCTCACCATCTTTTCTTGTAATGATTTTTGAATCACGATTAAAAATGATGTTTGATCTAATATCTCTCTCACCTTGTAAAATTCCATTTTTAATATCATTAAGTTGCGTATTATAGCTTTTTTCTAACCCTTTTACACCATTGATTCTTAGCTTCCCTTTTGCATCATTCCCTTTTTTTACATAGCCTATAACTGGTGTGAGGGTGTCTTTATATGGATAATCTCTTGTTTCACCAGTTTCTGTTATTTCTAGTCCGAAAACAACATGACTATTGTTTATTTTTAATGGTAAAAAAACTTTTAGATTGATAAGCTTTCTTGCTAAAATATGGAGATTTTTTGCGGCTCTAGAGGTTATATCTCTGCTAATAATAAGATATCCTGGATGTTTTAGTGATTTATTAATTTTTTCTCGAACATATTGTTCATCTAGATCACTATAGATTGAAAATAACTTGATAAAGAGTTCTTTTTTATTTTTATCTAATCCTCTTGTATCAATACTTGCTGTATAGATTTTTCTTGAAGTTGTAATTTTAAAGTTGTCACTGCTTAGAATATCTCCACGTACAGCTAAATCAAGTTTTGCTGTAACTAATGAGGGGGTTTTTCTATCCTCAATGATTGTGCTAGTTACAAAATAGATGAGTAAAAGAAATGAGAAAAAAATTAAGCCAAGTGTGAAAAGACTTTTTCTTATTCTTTTAATATCTTGTATCTCAAGATCCATTTAATTCCTCTATCTTTTTTCTAAATCAGTTTTTCTAAATCATTTAAATGACTGGGCGAGATTACCAATAATTACAAACCAGCCATCAATAATTATAAAAAATACAAGTTTTATTGGTAAGGAGATCATAACGGGTGGTAACATCATCATTCCAAGTGACATCAAAATAGATGAAACAATGATATCAATAACTAGAAATGGTAGAAAGATCAAAAAACCTATCTCAAATGCTGTTCGAAGTTCACTTATCATAAAAGCTGGTAATAGGGTGATGATTGAAACATCATCAATAGTTTGAGGATTTGGTTCTTTTTTAATACGATAAAAAAGAGCAAGATCACTTTCTCTTGTATTTTT
>CALMBI010000022.1 GCA_937860115.1 uncultured Arcobacter sp.
CCGACGCTCTTCCGATCTTTGATTTTTGCATCTTGTGGTAGTACTGATTTTATATCTGATAATAATTGTGATTTATTAAATTCACCACTTATCACTGTTCTCATAAAAAATTTATTGACATCTTTATCAACATATTCTGAGTTGGTTTCAATATTAAGATTATGGTTAAATAGTATTTTTGAAATATTATACACTAGCCCTTTTTCATCGGTTGTGTCTATCAAAAGTCTGTATTCGCTAAAATTTGTTCCTTATTAAGTCTTAGTATCACATCTTCTGCGATTTGAATCATAGTGATATTTAGCTTTTTATATTCTAAATTTTTGATATTTAAAAGTAAAATATCAAAAATTTCACTATATGGATAGATACTAAAAAAAATAAATTCTTTAGATTTATTTTCATATCCAAGCTCTTTAAACCATGTTGTAAGCATTGCAAAAAGAAGCATTGAATGATTAAATCTCGGATCTTTTTGCAAATGTTTTGTAACCATTTATACTATTATAGAGATTTAAAATGATTCTAATTCTTGTAACTTTGCTATTTCTGATGTAATAATCGTTTGGTTGTAATATAGCATTGATACCTTTTGTAAGATTCTCTATATGTTGTGCAATAAATTTATCAAGATAACTATCGGTAATAAATATAGAATCACTACTTACTTTTGTTTCATCATTGTAAGTATGAATAAGATCCCTGCAAAAAAGGAGTAAGGCTTCAGTTTTGAGCGAAACTGTATCTACTATCATGATAATACCTTAATAAAAAAGTCCAATGAGAAAAGAGATAAACTCTTGTGGTACGTTTTTATCGCTTATTTCTTCATTTTCTTGTGTTGATTTGTGGATAAGAATTGACATGTTTTCTACCAAGTAGATCGCTTTTTGTTCATGGAGCATATTGAGTTTACTTACCATCCTTTATTTGATAATAAAAGGTTCAAGGTTCTCTTTCACAGCTATTCCATACGCCATATCATCTAATGTAGTTCTAATATCGATTGGCAATGAATTATAAATCGAATTTCTATCTTTTTCAAGTGCTATTTGTTACTGTAAAAAGTGACTGTGTAGAATGAGGTATCCTTTAATAAATGATTGAGTATTGTATCAAAGTGGTGGTTAAACAATTATTTGATAGAATCAATATAGATTACAATAAGGAATTTGATTTGAATACAATAGTAGTAGCTCATTCACCTGATGCAGATGATATCTTTATGTATTATGCGATAAAGTTTGGATGGGTTGGATTAAAAAATACAGAATTTGAAAATCTTGCTCTTGATATAGAAACTCTCAATCAAGCAACTCTAAAAGGTGAATATGATATCTGTGCGATTAGTTTTGCCCTCTATCCGTTTGTCAAAAAAGATTTTGCACTTTTAAAAACGGCTGTAAGTTTTGGAAATGGATATGGACCAAAATTAGTAAAACTAAAAGGTAAAATCCTTAAACCTAATTTTAAAGTTGCACTTAGTGGAGAATACACCACAAATGCTCTTTTGTTTAAGATCAAATATCCAAAAGCAAGAATTACATATATGAACTTTTTGGAGATCGAAAAAGCTGTACTTGATGGTGTTGTAGATGCAGGTGTATTGATCCATGAATCTATTTTAACATACGATAACGAGCTTGAAGTAGAAAAAGAATTGTGGGATATATGGCAAGAATTAGCAGGGGATACACTTCCTTTACCACTTGGTGGGATGTGTTTACGAAGAAGTATTCCTTTAAATAAAGCAATTGAGTATGAAAACACTCTTATAAAAGCTGTTCGTGTTGCAAATGATAATAAATTATTACTTTCAAAAATGCTAATAGAACGCGATCTAGTTAGAGTTGACCATGATACATTACAAACATATCTAGGACTCTATGCAAATGATGATTCGATAGAGTTAAGTGATATTCAGTATCAAGCACTTGATAAATTGTATAGTTTAGGATTTGAACACGGATTTTACGATCAATTGATAAAATCTAAAGATTATTTAATTCCAAGTGAGTATGAAGAGCTTCGTTATTCTTAAGTTGCTCTTTTTCTTTTTTTGTTTTTATTATGTTTCTTATGAGTAAGATAATAAAAAAGAGTGCTATTGCACCATTTATAAAGCTATTGAGGTAACTTCCATCTTGATAAAAACTATAAGAGAGAAATGCAAAAACACAACTTATAAGTAAACACATAGTATTAGGTAGTGAATTTAAAATTCAAATCCTCCACTAGCCCCTTTATTCATACTTTCATAGACCGCTTTGATATACTCTCTTCGTATTTGACAATCAAAAATAAGATTACATTTCATGCAACTTTCAACTAATTTTTCCTCTTGACAATTTTCCAAAATCTTCACTTGAACTTCTAAAGCCTCTTCCCATTGGTCAAGGGTAGCATTGTGATTGTTATGCATGTGGTGCGTAGACTTCCAATACTTTAGCTATTTCACTATTACTTCCAAAAAAACAAGGTGTTGTATCGTGGATATGAGTAGTTTCTACATCTAAAAGATCTTTATATCCATCTATTGCTCCACCACCTGCACATTTATAAGTTAATGCAAATGGAAACACTTCAAAAAGTTGTCTTAGTTTTCCTTTTGGAAGGTCTGATGTTGAAGGATAAGAGAAAAGTCCTCCACCTTTTAATAAAATTTGATGAAGATCAGGTACCATTCCACCACTATATCTGAGGCGATATCCTTCACCAAAAAAGTCATCAACCATCACTTTATGGTGTGGATGCCAACACTGTTGCGTTGAACCAGGAGCTTTTAGTTTCCCTTTGTGGCCAAGTTTTATATCTTGGATAAAATTAAAAACACCATCTTGAAGTCTATACATTTTTACAGTTTTACCATCGCAAAATACTAATTCAACCCTTGGACCAAATACTACATACACAGAAGCTACTATATTTTTCCCACTAAAATTTTCAGTGTAAATTCCATAGATCGATCCAACAGAAAGATTTACATCAACAAGGCTACTTCCATCAAGTGGATCATAAGCGATTAAGTATGTCCCGTTTTCATTTACAGGTACAATATTCTCTTGTTCTTCACTTACTATTGCTTTTACATTTGATAGCTTTTTAAAATGATTTTCAATGATAACATCACTTGCAATATCAAGTTTGAGTTGTGTGTCACCAGTTGAATTTTGATTTTCACTTTTACCTGTGTCACCTGTTTCTATTAAGTGTTTGATCTCAATAGTTGCTTCTTGTATCGCTTTAATAATATTTTCCATAAAATCCCTTTGTGAGTAGTTTTGCGTATTTTATCTAACTTATACTATAATGAGGTTAAACAAGAATAGTAAAAATAGGGTGAATTATGTTAAGAAAGTCATTAATTGCAGTTTGTGTATTGTTTAGTGTTGGATGCTCGAGTAAATCAGGTTTGGGGATTTTTAGTTCTGATTCATTGTATGAAAAAGGTTTAGAATATACGCATGTGGGTGATATAGTCAATTCTTTTGAAACAAAAGCGATCCTTAATGCAACATATCTAAACTCAACTGATAGTGATAAATATAATGATCAGTTTCAAAACTTTTTAGTTGGTATTTATATCACTGAAGATAATGAAGAGATCGAAAATAAATTTTTAAATAATAAAAAATATCTGCTCACCCTAAATGGTAGTGATTTTAATAAATCAAGGGATCTAAATGTATCAGATGATCTATGGGATCATATTCCACTTAAAAATCCTCATGCAAAATACTATGTAATCTCTTTTAAGAAAAAAGAAAATCTTACTCCACTTTTGCTTGAGTATTCACATCAATCTCTTGGTAAGGTGACTTTATCGTTTCAAGCAGAGTAGAAAGTGAAAGTTTACTTTTGCTCAAATAGTTATAGTACATTAAATAATTGAGCAAAACTTTTTTACCATAATATTTTGATTCATCGTAATGTACAAGCTCCATACTCAAATAAGGCTCATAAGGACCTTTTTGAAATAGTCCACTTTTGAGTAATCTGTTTGTAAATCCTATCCCACCATTATATGCATAAGCTACAAAAAGAACATTATTGAGTCTTGATTCTAAATAATCAAGATGATGATTTGCATATCTGATGTTTGTTTTGGCTTCAAGTTGTTTTGTAATGTCATATGTTTCATTGAGCTCTTTAGCTATCGCTTCACTTAAAAATGGCATGATTTGCATCACACCCATAGCGTATGATGTAGAAAGTGATGCTTGCACAAATCTACTCTCTTGCCTTGCAAGTCCATTTATGAGAGCTTGTCTATGAAATGAGTAATCTTTGATATAGTCATCAAATGGATTTGGAAAATAGGAAACTTTATATTGTTCAAATTTTTCTCTAAGTAGTGTGATATGTCCTAATGTCTCTTTTGTGTTAAAAATAGTCTCATAATACGATAATTTCGTTTCGTTAAAATCAGTTTTAATATCATCTAAAATAGCTCTCCAAGCAAATGGATCACTTACGTCAAATTGTTTATTAGTAGTTACATCACTATTATTATTTTCTAATAGAGTTTGATTTTTGTCTGAATCTAATTGTTTATTTGCAATGTCAGGTTGAGTTATCGTTGGAATTTGAAATTCAAAAACTGCATTTTCAATTGGTAAAAAGAGGGCTTCTCTAGCAAGAAGAGAATAGATGTTGAGATCCCAACTATCAGCTAATTCACTTAAATACAAAGGATCATTTGTAAGTTTATATTGCCAAAAAAGAACATTATCAGCATCAAATCTTCTTTTAGCTTTTTCTTTTGCTTGTGCTAAATATTTTAATGCAATCTCTTTTCTTTCATGTTTGATTGCATTTATTGCTAAATAAAATATATCTTGAAAATGAAGTGTAGTTGTATTTACATCAAAAAGTGATTGTTGTATCGTATTATTTTGAGGTGTAGTAACAACTGTTTTTATAAATTTTTTAAATTGAGAATTGTTAGATTGCAATTTTTTAATTATAGTTTGTGGAATTTGAGCATCAAAGTATTTGATTCTAAAATCTTGTCCAACACCATTAAAAGTACCGTAAAAAATATCATTTGAAGTACTATTTAGGAGATTATTAAATGGATCATCTGCATTTATGATTGAAAATTGTTCAATCTTTGTATTAGTTGTGGTTTTTATTTTTTTGATGATAGAAGAGAGTTTCTCACCCCTTATAGATGTAGCATCTAATATACTTAAACCAATATCGATACATTCGTTATCAGAATTGATTAATTCACTTGTTGTTAATTCAAGACATTTTATATTTGATTCTTTACTCTTTGATTGTTTTTTTTTTACGTATTTGAAAAAAATTTTATGATTAGCATTATTTGCTTCACTCAGTGCCCAAACAATTTCATTTTCATTGTTTTGATTTTGCTCAATATATCGCCAAAGATAAAAATCTTTTACATTTCCTTTTGGTTTTTGATTGAGCCACTCTTTTGTAATTTTATCTTCAGCAAATAAAGATAAAAACAATATAAATAATATAAGAACTATTTTAAACATCAACTAAATGTTTCCTAATTTCATCAAATTTATGAAAGTTTTCAAAGAAAAGATCTATTAATATTGGATCGAATTGTTTCCCTCGCTCCTCTTTGAAAAGTTTAAAGATCTCCTCATCACTCCAAGCAGCTTTATAAACTCTTGTACTTCCTAATGCATCAAAAACATCAGCAATGGCAGTGATTCTTCCGTAAATATGTATATTTTCACCATTAAGGCCCCTTGGATATCCTTTCCCATCCCATCTTTCATGGTGTTCATAAGCTACAATAGAAGCTGTTTTTAGTATATCTCTTTTTGAGTATTTGAGCATCTCGTATCCGAGTTCTGCATGTGTTTTCATCACTTCAAACTCTTCAGGAGTTAGTCTTGCAGGTTTTTTTAAGATGCTATCAGGGATCCAAACTTTTCCTATATCATGCATTGGACTTGCAGTTTTAAGTAGTTCTGCTTCCTCTTCTGGTATACCATAAGCGAGTGCTAAAATCTTAGAGTATTCGGCTACTCTTTTTACATGGTTTCCTGTTTCTTTACTTCTGCTTTCACCAATTGATTCCATCGTATAAACAACTTCTTTTTGTGTATCTGTTATCTCTACATTTAGATCTTCTATCTCTTTGATTGCTTTATCTATCATATCTTGGAGATGATTTTGATAGTTATAGAGTTCTTTTTCATT
>CALMBI010000023.1 GCA_937860115.1 uncultured Arcobacter sp.
TCTAAAAGACTAAAATCTAAGTCTTGCAAAAACTTCACAATAGCTTTTGCATTTCCATAAGCAAATAATGCACAAATGAAAGAGATATACTCATCATTGTAGATTTTTGCCACCATAATTGGATCTGGTTTTTCGTTACACAATTCATCAAAACTATCTCTTTTTTTCACTTCATTATCAAGAAGTTGTTTGAGTTTTGATATTTTATTATTCATAAAAACGAAAGATTTATTTAGAAAATCTTAATACCTTAAACTCTCATCATCTTCATCTTCTAACGCTTTATTTGGAACTTCATCCACCTCTTTACTAATAGAAAGAACCATACCAAGGGCTAAACCAAGTGCTAAGATCTGACTACCTCCGTAGCTTAAAAATGGAACTGCAATCCCTTTAATAGGGATCATTCCTGTAATACCAAACGAATTTATAATAAGCTCAAAACTAATCATAAGCCCTATTCCAAGTACAAAATAATGGTGCACTTGATTCTTTACTCTTCTACTTATTTTAAATAATCGAATAATAACAAAAATGATCAGTCCAAGAATAAATAAAAATCCAAAAAAACCAACCTCTTCTAAAATACCAGCTAAAACAAAGTCAGTATGAACCTCACTTAAAAACCCAAGCTTCATATTCCCTTCAGCTAATCCTTGCCCAAAAAATCCACCATTATTGATAGCACTCAAAGAACTATTTACTTGATATGGCTCATCAAAATCAGTTACCCTTAGTGACTCTTGCATTGATGGTGGTAAATATTCTAAATAGCTATCTTGTACACTACTCCACCAACTTTTGATTCTCCCTACCCTATGTGGAGCGATAGCAACCAATGTAATGAAAGCAGTGATTGAAAATGTTACGATAAGAAATAAGATCTTCAAACTTCTCTCAGCAAAATACATCATAAAAAGCATCACAACACCTAAAAGCACTGTATTTCCTAAATCTTTTTGCATAACAGCGATAAAGATTGCTAAAAATCCTAAAAATCCTAAATATGGCAATATCTCTTTTGTTTCTTGCTTCAGAGTTAATTTTCCACTGTCTGAAAATCTTTTGTGGAATGATCTAGCTAAAATATAGATGAATCCTATCTTTACAAACTCTACAGGTGAGATAGAGATTGGCCCAAGACGTATCCATCTTGCTGCTCCCCCTGATTCTGTTACCATAGATGCAGGAAGTCCTTTCATAAAAACTAATAGTAAGCCAGAAAAAATAAATATTTTGATCCCTAACTTCCAATCTTTGAAGATAACGCTTGGTTTAATATGCGCAAAGACCCACATTAGTAAAATAGAAAATAAAACAACTATCCCTTGTCTTAAAAAAAAGTGAAATTGGGAATAATCATAATAATCAACCGTATAAATAGAGAGTGAATATGAGAATATCATACCTACAATCATAAGAAATGATGCTGTGTATAAAAGATAATAATCTGGTGTTCTATCGTCTGCATAGAGTAGAGCTTTGTCTTTGAACCATGATATGATTTTCATTTGATCCCTTGTGTTAAAAGATTGGATTATACAATAGGAACCATTTAAAAAATATTTGATGTTTATTATTTAAAACGTGTTATGCTTTTTTCAATAAAACTTCAAGGAGTATCCGCAATGAATCCAAACCAAAAACCAATCACCTCCTTAGGTGTCGATATATTTAGAGAAGAATTTAAACATAAACAAGTTGAGAGACATTTTTGGGTAGGAGAGAAAGAAAGAGCAGCCGCACTTGGAGATAGAAGTGAAAATGCTGAATATATCAGTGCAAAAGAGATGATACGAAATCTTGATAAAAGGCTTCGATATTTGCAAAATATAGTACAAAATTCTAGAGTAATAGACCCAAATGATATACCAAATAATGATGTAAGATTTGGAAAAGTAATAATGTTTAATGATGGAAATTTTATCTGTTTAGTTGGATCGTATGAGTTATCATTATTTGAAAATGCCATTTCTGTGTATTCACCTGTAGGGAAACAACTCTTAGCCAAAAAAATAGATGATTCAATCACACTAAATAAAAAAAAGATTACAATAAAATCAATACAATCTATTTCAAAAGATCAACTACTTCGTTAAAATGTCAACTAAAGCATCTCTGTCTATTTTATTTTTCCCTTTTAAATAGAGATTTTCTTCTAATAAAGTGATAAAAGGCTTCAATTCTTCTCTTGATGCATAAGCAAGAAGAAGATTATAAAGTTCTTTATCTTTTTTCGTTTTGAAAATCTTCTCATTGAGTGATGGTTTTGTTTTTTTAAATTTGAATTCTCTTAGCTTCAAAAGAGTATAAAAACTCAAAATTCCAAACAGTGTTCCAAAAAGAACATAACCAATCTTCTCTATCAAAGTTGTCCTTTGAAATAAGATAATTTCTGGATTTTTAGAAATCTCTACATTGGCTATCTCTTTTTGCTCCTCTTTGATAAAAATTTCGATTGGTTTTGTTTTGATTTTTTCTATTTTGTCACTTTTTGGATTATAAAATTCTAGTTCAAAAGATGGTATCTCAAAATCACTCTCTGAAATCAAAGAAAATTTTTGGATAAATTTCCCACCATACAACCCATTTTCCATATTTGTTTCTAGAAGTGGTTTTGTACTATGTGCAAATGTATTTGGGATATCAAGTGAGAACTCTTTGAGTTCATCGATATTTCCAATCCCTTCAATAGTTAATGTAAGATTGATTGGTTTATTTGGTTCTGTTTCCCTCTTGTTTGTCTCTAATCGAATCTTATACTCTCCAAGTAAATTAATCCCGTTTGGCAAAGGGGAAACCTCTAAAGCTTTACCCAAAGAATAGATGTTTTTTCTCATTGTAAAATTTTTTCCTCTTATCGTCACTCGAGTAGATTGAGATGGTATCTCATATTTACCCCCTTTTTGTGGGAAAAAAAGATACTCTTTTTGATACACTTTATATTCACCTTGTTCAAACTCTTTGCTCTTTGGCTCCTCTTTAATCAAAAAATCATTAAGGACTATAGGACTAAGTGAGTATTCAATATTTTGCAGCTCTTTTTTATACTTTAAAGAAAGAGAGACCACAAAAGATTCCCCAACATATACTTTTTCTTTTTTTGTTTCTAAAATCAACTGCACATCATCATTTGCTGAAGATATTGGTTGATTTTTTGTAACCTCAATAGAATTTGTTTTGTGAGAAATATCATCAATACTTATCTCAATTGGTGGAACAATAAATGTGTTATTTGGGATAAGTAGATATTCCATTTTTACAATATGAACTTTTTTATTATCCTCTTGTATTATTTTTTCTGATTTATGAGAACTCTCAATTGGTATCCCAGCTATTTTTTTTATTTGTGGAAATTCTATAACTTCCCCTTTTGCTTCTATTGAAAAAACAACTTCTTCCCCTTGATTAAATCGCTCTTTATCTACAAATGCAGTCACACTTCCAAAAACAAAAGTAGTAAAAAAGAGACAAGAAAAAGAAAGTTTACCAAGGATTGTTATTTTTTTGCCCATTTTTGGCTCCTTTATCTCGTAGTGGTATCATCAGTGTTTCAATCTCTCGTTTGTCTAAAATCTCCATCCATTTTTTATCTTCACTTTCCAAAGTTTTATCTTCAAGCCGTTTGTGTTTAATTGTAAGTTTGTTTTTCATTTCTACTTGTTCTCTTTCATTTGTTTGACTTTTCATTTGAAGATTTGAAACTTCATTTACATTCCCTTTTGGATCACTTAATTTCCCTTTTTTAACAATATTTTCCCTTCCATTATCCTCTTTAAACTCTTCATTGTTATCTTCCATTATCGAGCCACTTCGTCTATCATTTGCTTCGTTGTCTTTGTTGGGATCTTTATTCTTCTTTTGTTTTTTTTTCTCTTGCTTCTCTTTAAAAAGGAGTAAATCAAGATTATATCTACCATCTTTATCATCTTTGATTGCAAGGGCTTTTCTATAACTCTCTATCGCTTCTTTATTTTTTCCAAGCTTAGTGTAGCTATTTCCCATATTGTAAAAGAGTTCAAAAGCTAATTTCTCTGAAGCAATCTTTTTATATTGCTCCAACGCCTCATCATACCGCTCTTGTTGATACAAAATATTTCCCATATTGTAGAGTATCTCATCGGTTGGCTTTTCTATCTTTTGATAATACTCCAAACACTTTTTGAAATTGCCTTCCTCTAAACTCTGCTGTGCTTCTCTTAAAAAAAAACTCTCTTTCATTTCCCAAAGAAAATAAAATGAAATAAATAAAAACAATCCAGCTAGCTTTTTCACGACTCACCTCGTAGTCGTATCCCAGAGATACTCAGTCCAAAAAAGAAAAGTGAAAAAAGAAGCGGTATAAAAAACAACTCTTCATTATTAGGAATAATCACATCTTCTTCTTTTTTATCCAAAGCAAATCTTTCTACAATAACATCTAAAAATATTTGCAAATCTTTTGGATTGTGGGAGTATTCAAGATAAGCTCCACCTGTTTGAAGTGCAAGTTCTTTTATCCGACTACTCAAGCTTGAAATCACAATATTGCCAGATTTATCTAGCTGGACTATCCCATCATCTCCTACTATTTTACTCCCTCTTTTTGTCCCAATTCCATAGACAAAAATTGTTATGTTATGCTCTTTTGCAAAGGCTATCTCTTTTTGAAAACTTTTTTGATCCCCACCATCACTAAAAATTATCAAAGGTTTCTCTTTTTGATCTACAAAAAGTTTATCTGTTTGATGAAGCATCTCTAAAAAATCTGTCCCTTGTGTAAGTGAAGTGTCAAGTTTAGTATGTTCAATCAAATAAGCAACACTCATCAAATCGTTTGAAAATGGAGTAACAAGATATGTTACATCACTAAAGCCCACTATTCCTACCTTTTCACCTTTGAGCAAATCAAGAAATGTTTGCATTTTTGTTTTTGCAAATTCAAATCTATTTGGTTTCACATCTTTTGCTAACATCGATTTTGAGATGTCAAAAGCAACCATAAAAGAGAGATTTGGTTGTTTTTCATTTTGTAAAGTATTTTTTATAATGGGTCTAGCAAGAGCAACTATCAAACACACAATTGCTGCGAACAAAAAAAACATTTTGAGTTTTTCTTGATTGGTACTTTTAATAATTTTCCCCCTCATAGTATCACTAAAAATATGGGAATATTGCCCAGTTTTTTTATGTGCAAAAAAAAGAAAAGGGAGTAACAGGAGAAAATATAAATTGTGTGCTGAATCGAAACTCATCTTTTCCCCTCAAACGTATTACTTACTAAAATCCCATAAATGACTAATAAAAAGAGTGCAAAATAGAGAGGATACTGAAAATAATAGGTTTTTTTAACAAACAGTTTTGTCTTTATTTCACTTTTTTCTAAAAGATTAATCTCATTGTAAATCGTTGCAATCTCCTCTTTCCCTTTTCCAAAATAAAATTTTCCACCCGTTTTGGAAGCAATCTCTTTTAAAACTCCACTATGAAAATCCCCATCATTCCCTATACCAATTGTATAAACTTTTATCCCAAGTTTTTTGATTCTTTTTAGGGCTGTTTTTAGAGATACAGATTCAGCACTATTGATCCCATCAGTGATAAGAAGTGCTATTTTATTTGTTACTTGACTTTTTGCAAACAGATTACTATTAAGATAAAGTGCTTCATACAATGCTGTTTGCAACTCCCCTGCTACACCAACTTCTACAAAATCCAAAAGGGTAGTGAGTGTTTTCTTTTCATAAGTGAGAGGTACTGCAACATAAGCAAAATCAGCAAAGAAAGATAAAGAGAGTCTATCATGTTCCCTTTTTGCTATAAAATCATGCAAAATCTCTTTAGTAATTTCAAATTTATTATTTTCAAGCATACTACCACTTGCATCTACAATTAAAGCTATCTCATGACCTTTCCCTTCATTAAGAGCTATTTCATCCGTTTTGATAGGATTCGCTAAAGCAATCACACAAGCACTAAATATAAGAAATCGCAAACTATCAATCAGATAGTTTTGATTTTTTGTTGCTTGATGGAGCATCTTTGTATTTGAGAAATATATCTCTTGAAGTTTTTCTTGACAAAAAAAGAAGCATATAAAATAGACTCCAAAAAGGGTAAATGCAAGAGGATACACAAAAGTAATTTGTTCTAAAAAACTCATACCGTTTCCTTGATATATCTTGCTATCTCATTCTTAAGAGTTTCCTCAAGATTTGAAACTTCCTTTTGATATTTGTATTTTTCAAGTTTTGAAACAATCTCTAAAAATCTCTCCTCATTCTCTTTTTGTACCAAAATGTATCCATTTTTTGTAAAACTATAAGCAACCTCTTTTGGATGAGCCTTTAAATCAAGGCTAAGAAGATTTTTTTTAGCAATTTGTTTAGGAGTGAGTTTTCTTTTTCTCTTTTTAAAACTGAAAAAAAACAAAACAATCGCAACACAAAAAAAGGTAAAAAAAAGAAAAAATTGCCCATAAGCAACTTCTAAAAAAACAAACTCTTTTAAAGGTGCAATCTCTAGCATCATCTATCCTTTACAAGCGATGCTAAAATTGGGATGATATTGTCATTTGTATAGACTTTTTTAGCTTTAATTTTTAATTTTCTAAATCGATCAAAAAGAACTCTATCGTGCGATTCTATAAGTTTTTGATACTCTTTTATGACACTATGGTTGCCATAAAATTTGCTAGAAGCTTTTGTATTGGCATCAACAATAGAACAATTTCCAAAATAGGAGATATCCTCTTCATACCTATCTCGAACCACCGCACAATAAATCTCATGTTTAGCACTTAAAACTCTAAAATCAGGCATCTCTAAAAAATCCCCGACGAAAAAAAAGAGTGATTTTCGTTTTACTCTGTGAAGGAGATATTCCTCTAGGAGTTTTAAATCTATCTCTTTTCCTAAGACTTCTAAAGTTTTAAGCTGAACAAAATCCCTAAGCATTACAGATTTATTTGTAGAAACTCCTCTATAATACTCCTCTTTAGTGCTGAAAAAAAGAGTACTAACACTATCTTTTTTCAAAAAAGCCGCATAAGAAAGATTGGCAAAAATCTCATCCATCACCTCTTTTTTGCTTCTCACACTTCCAAAATAGATTCCGCCACTGACCAAATAGACTAAAACAATATTCAGTTTTTTATCTTCATTGAAAAGATTGATACAAGGTTCACCTCTTTTAGCAGTTACTTTCCAATTCATCCGTCTTATATCATCATTTGTTGAATACTCTTTGAGTTCTCTAAAATCAAGTCCATTTCCACTCAAAAAACTTTTATGTTCCCCTGCAAGTAACCCATAAAGCCGTTTGTATGATTTGATATTGAATTTTATTTGAGCTATCTCTTTTTGCAACTTTTTTTCCTATGGCTTTGGTAGTTTCTCTATAATTTTTTGGATAATATCATCTGCTGTGATATTATTTGCTATTG
>CALMBI010000024.1 GCA_937860115.1 uncultured Arcobacter sp.
ACTAAATTTTGAATCAAATGACTTAATTCATTTTCAAATTTTTTGGCTGCTGTGTTTTTATCTTTTGCTATAAATTTTAAAATATGTCCTAAGGCTTTGATAAACTTAGGTTTTTTTTCAATTTTCATCGTTGTATTCCAAGTTCATCTTGAAAAAATTTATCCATCAAAATATTATATTCTTCTTCTGTGACACCCGTTTCTTGTTCAGCTTCAAAAACTCTTCGCCTAACCTCTTCAATACTACTTACCACTACACTTTGTGGATAATTATTTTCATAATCGTAGCTATCATCGATAACTCGTACTTTTCTATCATTGACAAAACTATCTATCATAGCTTTAAAATGGGGAAAAAAACTATCATCAATTTGTAAATTCATCGTTTGCATCACTAACTCCTTTTGAGCATTGCTCATTTTAGCAAATAGTTTTAATATCTCTCTTTAGATAAATATCAATCTCATCTATGGCGATTTGATTTATCTCTCTAAAACTTTTATCAAGATGTCGATAGACCGATTCAAAAAGTGGGTCTTGTGAGTGGTATTTTTTAAATCTTTCACTATCTTCTTCATATTTTATAAAATAAGCTCCTCGTAATCTTTTCCAATTTTCAATAAGTTGTTCTTTTTCATTCATCATTTTATATCCATATTTAAATAATCTTGAATGATTTTTTTATGATCAAACACCAATTGATCAAGTGGAATATCAACATCTTGATAGATAAATACTTTTTTTGCATCATCTGCAGCTTTTGGAACTCCACTTGCTTTACAAATATAAACAATACTTGCCGTATGAAATCTCTCATCTCTAGAAGGATCAGAATAAACTCCAAGCAATTTTTCTATCTTTACATCCAATGTAACTTCTTCTTTCATCTCTCTTATTAGTGCAGCTTCAACACTTTCTCCAATATCAACAAAACCACCAGGAAGTGCTAATCCAAAAGGTTTATTTTTTCTCTCAATAAAAACAATTCCTAAATATTTTCCATCTTCATTAAAAAGCTGAATCACCCCATCAGTTGCTAAAAAAGGTGTTTGTATCATTTAAATTCCTTAAAGATATTGTGTACACAACTTTCAATCATCGTAAAAACTTTCTCAAACCCCTCAAATCTATCAAAAAAATATGGGTCTGGAACATCTTGATTGTCATATCCAAAAAAACCAAGTTTATGAAGTTTCTCTGTTGGGCAACCCATTTTTAGAAGATTTGAGATATTACTATCATCAAGTGCCACGATAAAGTCAAACTTTTTAAAATCCTCTTTCGTTATCGCTCTTGCTCTATGTTGAGCTATATCTATCCCATGCTGTTTAGAAACTTTTATAGAGTTTGGACAAGGATTTTCCCCTTTGTGATAATCTCCAGTCCCACAACTATCAACACTTATAGATAAATTATGATTTTTTATAAATTCTCTTGCCACTCCCTCAGCAAGAGGTGAACGACAAATATTTCCTAAACATACAAAAAGAATCGATTTCAAATTAGTACCTTATGTGATTAAATTATAAGATTTTATTCTACCATAAAACTATTTTGTTAAGATAAACACAACTCTAATAAGCCTTGAACTAGAATAAAGGTATAATCTACGAATATATACAAAAAAATTGGAGCAATTATGAATTTTAAAGAACTAAACCTTTCACGTGAGGTACTAGCAGCGCTAGCTGTTTGCGACTACAAAAAACCAACTCCAATCCAAGAAGCAATAATCTCTCAAATCCTAAAAAACAAAGATGTTCAAGCGATTGCCCCAACAGGAAGTGGTAAAACTGCTGCATTTTCACTCCCTATCATCGACAAATTAAATAAAAATCTAGCAGATGATTTTAAACTTCCACGAGCTTTGATACTTGTCCCTACAAGAGAATTAGCTGTACAAATTGATGCAAGTATCAAAAAATATGCGATCCATACTGACCTTAAATCAGCGACTATTTTTGGTGGAACAAAGATGGAACCACAAGTAAATAAACTTAAAAAAACGATTGATATTTTAGTAGCCACTCCTGGGCGACTTGCAGAACATATCAAAGAGAAAAACGTAAATCTTGCACATATCAATACACTTGTACTTGATGAAGCAGATACAATGCTTGAGATGGGATTTTCTGAAGAGATGGGTGTAATATTTGATAGTTTTGAAACAAAGCCTCAAACGATGCTTTTTAGTGCAACTTTAGGGGAAAGTATCAAAAAACTTGGGGAGAAAATCCTAGAGAGTGCATATTGTGTAAACATAGATAAAACACAAAAAGGGACACACAAAATCGTCCAGTCAGTTTATTATATCAATCGTGATGAGAAAAATGCCCTCACCTCTTATCTTATAGGGAAACAATATCAACATCAATTTATCGTTTTTACAAGAACAAAACAAACAGCCGAAGAGGTTTTTAACTATTTAGTTGAGAGTGGTTTGAAATGTGATAGTTTACATGGGGATAAAACACATGGGAAACGACAAGTAGCAATCCAAAGGTTTAGAGATAAAGAGGTGCAAGTTTTAGTAGCGACTGATATTACAGCTCGTGGAATTGATATCAAAGGGCTTGAATATATTATCAATTATGATATCCCAAATAGTGTGGAGGATTATATCCATAGAATTGGACGAACTGGAAGAGCTGGGATGGATGGAAATGCTATTAGCCTTGTAAGTTCAAGTGAAGTGTATAGTCAAAAAGTAATTGAGCGAAAACTTCATATCAAGATGAAAGTAGTGAAAGAGAAAGGGTTTGGAAATGATGTCGAAGATACTATCAAAGCCCCTAAAATCCTGATACGAAAAGAAGCTAAAAGGGATGTCACTGGAGCTTTTGGGCAACAAAAGAAAAAAGTAAAACCAAAGAAAAAAACAACCAAAAGAGATGGCGATCCAAAAGCTGAAAAGTTTGAAAAGAAAACTTCAAAAACGGTGGCAAAAACACCAACAAAAGAGAAAAAAGCAAAAAAGTTGATAGATTCTAAAACATATGCTAAAAAAACAAAATCGTACAAAGATATAAGAGGTAGATAATGTTTACTGGTCTTATAAGAGAGATGGCAAAAGTTGAAAGTTTTGTGGGAAGTTTGCTCACTATCAAAGCTTCATACAAACCCAAAATAGGAGATAGCATCGCTATAAATGGAGCATGTTTAACTGTTGTCCAAATAAAAAATGGTTCTTTTAGTGTGGAACTTTCCCCCGAATCACAAAGTGTCCTAGCCCTTGAAAACTATAAAAATGAAGTCCATATCGAACCAGCTATGATGATGGGAGATAGATTTGAAGGACATATAGTTCAAGGTCATGTGGATTGTATAGGAAAAATTGTAGCTATTAAAAACAATGGAAATTCGGCTGATTTTTATATTGAGCTTCCAAAAGAGTATATGAAATTTGTTATCCCAAAAGGGAGTATCACAGTTGATGGAGTGAGCCTTACAGTCAATGATGTAATAGGAACTAAAAATCAATTTAGACTTACTATCATTCCTCATACAATAGAAAATACACTTTTTAAGACTTATAAAATAAACTCAAAAGTAAATATAGAAACCGATATGTTCGCACGATATATTTATAATATGTTTAAAGGTTCTAAAGATAAATTAGATTGGGATACTGTAGATAGTATTATGGCTAGATACTAATTTTCCCAATACCAAAATCAAAATCTAATTACGATTTTTATTAAAAGATTAACTCCAATCGTTCTACAATTTCTTATAAAAAAACCAAATATAAGGAGGAAAAGGTTATGTTAGGTGATATTATTGCCTCATTATTTATTGCGGGATTTTTCTTTTTTATGTATAAGATCGGACAGGCATTTGTTCCAAAAGAAAATCCAATATCAAAGGTTTTTGCAATAGGATCTATTGTTCTTAGTACATTTTTAATAGGACTAGTGATTAGTGCCTAAGTAAAAGACTAGCATTTTTGCTAGTCTCTTTTATTCTTTGATTTTTAGAGGTATTTTAATAGTAAATTGTGCTCCCAAATACTTTTGCTCACTGTATTCCATCTCTTTGTTTTCCACACTAATCGTACAATCCATATATTTTTCAATCATCTCTTTGGACATATAGAGCCCAATCCCCGTGCCATTAGTATCTGATTTTGTTGTAAATTTTGAATCAAATATTTTATCAATAATATTTTCAGGTATCCCACCTGCATTATCTTGAATGACAATCACTCCACTGTTACCATCTTTGAGAATCTTTGTTTTCAAAATTTTAAACTCTTGTTTTTCTGCTTTTCTTTCAAATTCATCGATCGCATTTACAAAAATATTCATAAATATTTGAATCAATTCCCTCGGATATCCAAGAATTTCTAAATCCTCATCATATTCTTCTAACATCTTAATAGAATTTTTTTTGATTTTTTGAACTAAAAGCTCAATAGTATGTGCATATATTGTACTTAAAAAGAAACTCTCTTTTCTCTATCCTCTTTAAAAAAATTTCTAAAATCATTTATGGTTTCAGATAGATGCATAACGTGTTGAGTAATTTTATTAAAATGATCAATATTATCTATCGGAAGCCCTATCTCATTGTGTACGACTCCAGAACTTGAAAGTGTTGATATGGCACTAAGTGGTTATTTCCATTGATGAATTATGTTTTCAAGCATCTCTCCCATCATAGCCATTTTTGATTGTTGATAAATGAGTTGCTCTTTGATTTGAAGTTCCCTTTTTGCTTGAAGCTCTTTTGTGATATCCCTACCACTTCCTACAGTTCCAAGTAGTCTTCCACTATCATCAAAAAAAGGTGCTTTATGCACCTCCAAAATTAGATACTCACCTTTTACATTTCCATACTCTTCAAAAACCATATTTTTCATATTTTGTAAAACAACTTCATCAGAATTAAAACAAAGTTCTCCAAACGTATGCCACTCTTTATTCTCTTTATGTTTCTCTCTTTCTCTCAAAGCAAAATAAATATCACCTTTACCAATAGGTTCCTCTGTATCTTTTGCCATCAAAAGATTTTCACAGATTGCTTTGTTTGCAAAGATATATTTTCCATTTACATCTTTTGCCCACAACATATCAGGAAGATTATCAGCAAGCAACCGAAGTAATTTATTTGGATCGAGTACACCATCAAGTGAGCTATCCTCTAGATCATTTTTCTGACCATGAAAAATAATCACTCCATCATCCATTTTATCCACATCAAATATATACTGCTCACCTTGACAATAAAAAAATGTTCTCCCCATATCTTTATTGTATAGAGCATTCACGCCATCTTTAATAAGTGTATTAAGATCTGTATTGAAAGAAAAATCATCACTAAATAGTTTCTTGAAATTATGATTATAATGTTTAATTTGATTAGATTTTACATCATATAAAAATATAATTGTTCTCTTCATACTAACTCCTCAAGGATGTCATTTTTAGAATTTTTATGACATGATTATAGTATCACAGTGGCACATAAGATTAGTAATTTTTTTGTAATTCGATAGTATTTTTAAATGCTTCTAAATCTTGAATCGTTAACAAAAGATTTTCAATCTGATTTTGTTATAAAACTGGATTCATCAGAGCACCTTTTGTGTCAATATGTGCAACACCAATAAGATGTCCTATTTCGTGAGCTAAAATAACTTTAAGCTCTTGTAGATTTTCAAAACCATAAATCTCTATACGATCCATGCTACTTGTGATTGTTTTTTCCCTTTGAAACTTTCCATCTTTATAAATAGTTTTTAATGTTGTTTCAATATATCCAATAGCTGCACCTTTTGTCTCTTTAAAACTTTTAGACAGATTTTCTATCTCCCTTCGGATTCTATTATAGTTTCTTACTATCATATTATAGTTTGTAATTTTTTGATTATATTGACCCACAAGCCCTTTATATTTCATCAGTTTTTGTTGGTAGAAATTTTTCTCTTTCTTGATATTTTGTTGTTCATCTTTTACAAAATTACTTATCTTTTCATATTCCTCTTGAGTATGTTGTTTTTGATTTTCATTTTCAATGTAGTTGTTGAGCTTTTCTATTTTGATATTTATATTTTGATTTAAAAATTCAACTTCACTTTGTTTTACTACAATCTCTTCTTCTAACTGTGGGAGTATATTTTGAATATTTTCCAATTTTTCTTGGAGTTTTTTACTATTAGAGAGATTTCTTTCAATCGCAATCTTTCGATTTGAACGATTAACAAATACTATATTGACTGGTTTTCCATCATTTGAAATATCAAAAAGATTTGCTCCAACTTGTGATTCAAGTTCTTGCTCTATATTTTTAAGAAGAGATTTCAAAATCTCTTTTGAGAGAATTGTACTAAAATGAGGATCTATAGAGCCAACTTTTATTTTTTCTACCTGTCCATATAAAAATTCTACAGAAATAAAAAATAAAAATAGATACTTGAATATTCTTTTCAAACCTCATCCTATTTATTGGTGAAGTGATAATAGATAGCTATTGCTATCTATTAAAAAATTATAAAATAACCTCAATCTCTTTTGAATCATTAACAACTTTTTTCTCTTTGACGATTCTATCTTCTTTTAATTTTACAGCTAACTCTTTATCGGCGATAGCTAATATTTGCATTGCTAAAAACGCAGCATTTACAGCTCCTGCTTTTCCAAGTGCAACAGTTGCTACAGGCATACCTGAAGGCATTTGAACAGTAGAAAGCATAGCATCCATACCATCCATCGCTCCACCTTTCATAGGTACACCAATAACAGGTTTTGTAGTAGTGGCTGCTAAAGCACCAGCTAAGTGTGCAGCCATACCAGCTGCAGCTATAAATACTTTTGCACCTTTTTCTTCAGCTTCTTTAATATATTTTTTTGTTCGTTCAGGCGATCTATGAGCTGAACTAATGATAAGTTCATATTTTACATTGAACTCTTCTAAAGTCTCAGCACAACTTTTCATTACATCATAATCACTTTTACTACCCATAATAATCGAAACAAAATTCATTCTCTACCCTTTTTTTATTTTTTTAAAGTCCAATATAGTACCAAATATTTTATTAAAGAGCTAACTTTTTCACACCTGCAAAATCTATTTTTCCACTTCCTAAAAGAGGAATATTTGCTACAACTTTTACTTCACTTGGGATCCATAAAGGTTCAATTCCAAACTCTATGATGATTTGTTTTAACTCTTCTATCTCTTGATTGATAAGAAGCACTATTTTTTCACCTTTTTTTTCATCAGGAAGATTTACTGCAGCAAGTTTCAGATCTTCTAAATCACCAAATGCTTCGTAAATCTTATTTTCAACTGCAGTAAGACTTATCATCTCCCCTGCTACTTTTGCAAACCTTGAATATCTATCAACAATAGTAACAAAACCATCTTCATCAACATGCCCTTTATCACCTGTTTTATACCATACTCTATCACCCAATCTAACCAAAACATCATTTGTTTTTTCTTTATTATTAAGATACCCAACCATCACATTAGAACCTGTTACAATAATAAGTCCATCTTCACCTATTGGGAGTTCATCCATACTATTTGGATCAACAATTTTTACAGCACATCCAGGAAGTGGCATACCGATTGTCCCTCTTTTATTACCAGTTTGCACTTGCCAATAGTTCATATCTAGATTATCAGGGATATTTGCACTTATTACAGGGGAACACTCTGTTGCACCATACCCCTCATATACTTCCACACCAAACTTTTGTTTAAATTCATCAGCAACTGCAGGATTCAGTTTTTCAGCTCCAGCAAAAACCATATTGAGAGTTTCAAACATCAAAGGAGTGAGCTTTTTATTTCTAAGATAGAGTCTAATAAAAGTCGAAGTTGCACACATGAATGTAACTTTATTTTTTGCAACTGTTTTTCCTATCCCATATCCATCAGTTGGATCTGGATGACATACAAGTTTAATCCCTTCTATAAGAGGAAGAAGTGTAGTTACAGTTAATCCAAAAGCATGGAAGATTGGAAGAGTTCCTAAAAAAACCTCTTTATCTGTGATATTGAGCATCTCACCTATTTGTTTCACATTTGTAAGAAGATTTCTATGAGAGAGCATCACACCTTTTGGTGTCCCTTCACTCCCACTACTAAATAAAATAGCTCCAATTGAATCAATTGTATTTTTTGATCCATAAAGTGATTTAACCAAAAATGTTGGTGCAAACTTTATAAATCCGTATCGTAAAAGTATAGGAATCATATCGAGTTTTGAACTATTTTTTTTGATATCTTCAAGATAAGTAACATTTAGATTTTCAAAAAGTGAATTTACATCTATCCCTTTATCTTTAAGCTTGTCACAAAACTTTCTTGAAGTATAGATATTTTTAATTTTTGCTTGCTCTATCCCAAACAAAATCGCCTCTTTTGAAGCTGTATAGTTAAGATTTACTGTAGTTTTTCCAGCAAGGAGTGTAGCGATATTTAAAATCGCTCCGATTGAAGTTGTTGGAAGAAGTAATCCTATATTTTGTTCACTATTTTTTTGGATGATATTTCTAAAAAATAGTGCCATTGTGAGCATTTTATTGTAACTAAACTCTTCACCACTAATATCCACAAGTGCTATCTTTGAGCCATTTCTTTTTACAGTTTCTATTAAAACACTATCGATGTTTTGAAATTCATTGATATAATTATCCCAACTTTCACTAGCTATCTCAAATAGATTCTTTTTCACTTCACTTGCACTCGCTTTAATGTTTTTAGGTTTACCAAATGACACTATAACATCCTTTTTATATTTAGTTTCTTTTATCTCTTTGAAGTTTATGTTTGATCTTGACCACTTTGTACCCCAAAGTCCACTGATATAAAATGGGATAATTGTTCCATTTTCTAGGTGTGAAGTTGCTATCTCAAATCCTTTTTTGAATTCTCCTAAATGTCCACTTCGGCTGATAGTTCCTTCTGGAAATATACAAACTACTTCCCCATTTGCTATATATTTTGCCACCTCTTCAAGTGATTTCTTCCCACCTCCACTTGAGATTGGTATTACTTTAAAAAAATCCAAAAATGGTTTGAGGATCTTTTTTTCATAGATACTTCGCTCCATCACAAAACGGATCGGTCTTGGAGATGCCATTTGAACAAATGCCCAATCAAGCCAGCTGATATGATTACCAAGTAATAAAAGTCCACCATTTTGCGGGATGTTTTCGATCCCTTTTACTTTTAATCTATATTTGAAAGAGAAAAAAACTGAGATAAAAAGTTTGATAAGGGATTGTGGCAATTTATATATTGTATAAAGTGAGCTTCCAAAAGCTATAAACGCTACAAGATATAGTATCTGTGTATCGTTTACTTCTAAAAAACTAAAGCTAACAGTAGCAACCAAAAATGAAAACATAAAGATATTTTGTATAAAGTTATTTCCAGATAATATAAGTCCAAGTCTTTTATTTGAGGCATGAAATTGGATAAGTGAATTAAGAGGAACAAGCAATAAACCACCAAATACACCAAAAAAGAAAAAATTTAATCCTGTTAGGTAAAGATCACTAATAAAAGGTATAAGAAGTAAAGTAATAAATACGCCTATAGATCCAACTGGAACCATTCCAAGTTCTATATAGTTTTTTGATAATTTAGAAGCTAGCATTGATCCAACAATGATTCCTATAGCAGATACAGCCATAAGTCCTTGTATCACTATGACATTTGTAACTTCAAAATGCTCTTTGACGTATGCTGGAAATACTGCAAGGACAACTTGCGATACCGCCCAAAAAATAGAGAGTCCGATAATTGAAATGAGTATAATCTCATTTGTTTTAATGAGCTTTAGATTTTTTTGAAGATATTTTCCTTTGATATAATCACTCAATATGAATTTTTGGTAATTTTTTTCTATTGTTTTATTTGGAAGTTTATATGCTAAAAATAATTCAAGTAACGATCCACCAATGAGTGCAAATCCAAGTGGAGCGATATTTTTTAAAATCGACTCTTCACTTGTTGTATCCATAAGTAGATTTTCAAATCCGATAGAATAAGCAAACATTCCTAAAAGAATAGCAACTATAGTGACAGACTGTACCGCTCCATTTCCAGCTGCTATATTGTTACTTCCTAAAAGTTCTTTAATATAGCCATATTTCGCTGGAGAATACAATGCACTTTGAGCAGCAAGCAAAAAAGTGAGTCCAAAAGCAATCCAAAAAAATCCAAGATAATATGAAGTTGTGATTCCAATAGTAATAAATACTGCAAACCATGCCGATATTTGCATAACACGATCTTTTTTGAAGCGATCACTAAGAAATCCAGCAGGAGAAAAAAGAAGGATAAAAGGAAGTAATATCAAACCATTTACAATAGCCGTTAAGATTATCTGCTCACTTCCATCATAGACTTTAAAAATTGTATTTTGGATAATTATTTTATGCCCAAGGTCTGTAAAAGCATTTAAAAATACAACAACTATATAAGGAAGAAATCCTCCTATTTTCAGTAGATTGGACATAATCTCCCCTTTTGTAGATTATTCGACAAAATCCTCAGTTTCGATTCTAAAGATTGTAAGATATGGCAATTTTATAGGGAGTTTTATTGGATTGATATTTCCACTATGTACAGATTCAAGTTCTTTTCCTGATTCTGTTGTAAGTTTTTTAAATTTTATATAAGTTTTGCCATCTCTTTTATAGATAGTACCTATTTCATTATCAACTTCAGATATCTCCGCTCCAAGTGGGGCAAATACTTCCACCTCTTCATTGAGATAAGTTTTGTATTTACACATAAAATGCTCCCCATCAGCTGTCACCAATCCACTCACTTCAAATGCACCTTTACTCATCGTATAATCATGGTTTTCTGTCCCTTGTTTTTCAAATGGTTTATGTACAAGATAAGCATCTGTAAAGCCTCGATTTTTAGTTGTTTTAAGTTCATCTTGGTATTTTTGTGCTACAAATTTTCCAGCATAAAAATCATCTATTGCCATACGATATGTGTATGCAGTAATTGCTGCATAATAAGGTGATTTTGTTCTCCCTTCAATTTTTATACTATCAACTGCTCCACTTGCAAGTATCTCATCGATATGACTAGCAAGGTTCATATCTTTTGCATTGAAGATATATGTTCCAATCTCTGGTTGCTCTTCAAGTCTAAAAAGTGTCCCGTGATTTTCGTTTCCAGCATACAAAGTGTATTCAAATCGACAATCATTTGCACAACTTCCACGATTTGGGACTCTTCCCATTTGAACAGCACTTACCAAACATCTTCCACTATACGCAAAACACATAGATCCATGGACAAATATCTCTATCTCAAGATCTGGCAATCTTTTTTTTATCTCTTCCACATCTTTTAAACTTATCTCACGTGCTGCAATAATTCTTCGCACACCCATATCATAATAGACTTTTGCATCAAGGTAGTTCATCACATTTGCCTGAGTTGAAAGATGAATCGGAATATGTGGAGCTATCTCACGACAGAGTCCAACAACCCCAGGAGTTGCTACAATAAGTGCATCAGGATTTAGTTCACTCATCGCTTTTATATGGTTTTTAAGAAGCTCAATTTGTGAATTAAATGGAAAACCATTGATAGTAACATAGACTTTTTTTCCTAATGAGTGAGCATAGTCTATTCCCTCTTTAAAAGTTTCAACAGTAAACTCTTTTCCACTTCGTATTCTAAGTGAAAAATGGCTCACCCCTCCATAAACTGCATCAGCTCCATAAGCAAATGCTATTTTTAATTTTTCTAAATTTCCAGCTGGTGATAATAATTCTACTTTTTTCATATAACTCTTTTGTATTAATATTGTATTTGATTTGTTTTTTGATTATATCGAAGCTCAACTAAATTATGAAAGTTCAAGATAATATCTAATCAAAAGTTTAAGAAGTTTATTTGGAAGTTTAAAGAGGAGTGATCTCTCCTCTTTAATTTCTAGTTAGAATGTGAAAATTGAATTGTTTTATTTCTATACAGACCTGTTCCAACTGGTATAGTTCTACCAATTACAACATTTTCTTTTAAGTCTGTTAGCATATCTATTTTAGAAGATATTGCAGCTTCTGTTAATACTTTTGTTGTCTCTTGGAACGAAGCTGAAGAGATGATAGAATCTGATGTAACAGCTGCTCTTGTGATACCAAGTAAGATTGGTTCAGCAATTGCAGGTTCTCCACCCATTTTAATGATTTTTGTATTCTCTTCTTGGAATCGTTTTTTAGAAACCATATCACCAGCTACAAACTTCGTATTACCAGAATCAATAATAGATACTTGTCTTAACATTTGAGATAAAATAACCTCAATGTGTTTATCAGCAATATTAACCCCTTGTCCTCGGTAAACCCCTTGAACTTCAGAAACGATAAACTCATTAAGCGCTTTTTCACCTAGGATTTTTAAGATATCATGACTTGCTTTTTGCCCATCTGTTAATTGCTCACCAGCATGTACAAACTCACCATCTCGAACTAAAATCTCTCTATTTTTATCAATTAAACTTTCAGATTTATTTCCAGCATTATCTGTTATTGTTAATCTTTGTTTATTTCTTAGTGGTTTACCAAAGCTTACCACACCATCAAACTCAGCGAGAATTGCAATATTTTTTGGTCTTCTTGCTTCAAATAGTTCAGAAACTCTTGGAAGACCTCCTGTAATATCGCTTGATTTTGCAACTGCTTTAGGAGTTTTTCCAATAATATCAGCAACTTTAATCTCTTCACCATTTGCAACGTTGATTGATGTTTTAGGCTCTAATACATAAGCTCTAATATCATCATTCTTACCAGAAACGATAATTGTTGGTTTATAAGCAGTTGGGATATACTCATTAACAACTAATTTAGATGTACCCGTTAATTCATCATATTGTTCACTTACAGTAAGTCCAGGAATAATATCTTCAAACGAAACTTTTCCATCTACTTCAGAGATAGTTGGGTTCGCATATGGATCCCATTGTGCAACTATCGTATGTTCAGTAGTTGAAGGTTTTGCAATAATATCACCTTTTTTAAGAACTGCATTATCACCAACTACAAGTACAGATTCTCTAGAAATATAGAATCTTGCTGCTTCTCTATCCTCTTCATCAACAATAACTGCAAATAATCCTTTTTTATAGATAACATCTCCAGCTTTCATATCATGAACTCTCTCAAGATAATCACCTACAAGTTTATAGTATTTTACTATTCCAGCCTCTTTAGTTTTAATCTCAGTAGTAACAGGTGCTCCATCTTCAACTAATAATTCAGATGCATAAGGGATTCGTGAAGGTACGTTCCACCCATCTTTGATCACTTCAACGATAGACTCACCTTTTTCAACACTCTCGCCATCTATGTATGGTAGATACATTTTTGCTTCAATTTTACCACTAACACCAGCAAGCTCGTTTGGTTTTGCAACATCTGTTTTTCTTAGGTAATATTTTTTACTCTCTTCTTTTCCAGTTACAACTACAACTATCTCTTCGTGTGTTGTTTGGATAGAAATTTTTCCATCAAATGGTGCATTGATTTTTGGCTCAACCAATAATATAGCAGCATTTCTTCTATTTGCTACAACGTTTTTACCCTCTTTAGAAAGGTAAGTTTTTACATTGTAATATCTTAAAAATCCTTCACTTGTAGCTTTAAGTTCTTTTTCTGCTTGAGTTGCACTCGCAGTTCCCCCAACGTGGAATGTTCTAAGCGTAAGCTGAGTTCCTGGTTCCCCAATAGATTGAGCAGCAAGTACCCCAACAGCTTCACCTGGATTTACTTTTCGTTGCTCTCCAAGATTTAGTCCATAACATTTTGCACATAAAGAGTTTTCAGCTTTACATGTAAGTGGAGTTCTAATTGTTACTGATTTAACACCTGCATCTGCAACAACTTTTGCATCATCTTCAGAGATCATCGTACCTTCAGCAAATAAAATCTCATTTGAAATAGGATCAACGATATCATTTGCAATAACTCTTCCTGTAATTCTTTCACTTAAACTCTCTACAAGTTCATTACCATCAGTGATAGATGAAATTGTGATCCCTTCATGAGTTCCACAATCTTCCATAGAGATTCTTACATTTTGTGAGATATCTACAAGTTTTCTTGTTAAGTATCCAGCATTCGCTGTTTTTAAAGCTGTATCGGCAAGTCCTTTTCTAGCTCCGTGAGTAGAAATAAAGTACTCAAGTACATTTAATCCTTCTCTAAAGTTAGAAACGATTGGAGTTTCAATAATCGATCCATCTGGTTTTGCCATAAGTCCCCTCATACCTGCAAGCTGTCTGATTTGAGCCGCAGATCCCCTTGCCCCTGAGTCAGCCATCATATAAATAGAGTTAAATCCGTCTTTATCAGCTTTAACAAGATCCATCATCTCTGAACCTAGCTTATTATTTAGAAGTGTCCAAATGTCAATAATTTTATTGTATCTTTCTTGCTCAGTTAAAAGACCAGAGTTAAATTGTTTTTGAACTTCAATAACCTCTTTTTTAGCTGTAGCAACTAGACCCTCTTTTGATTCAGGGATTCTAATATCATCAATAGAGATAGAGATACCAGCACTTGTAGCATATTTAAAACCAAGATTTTTTAAATTATCTAAGAACCTAGGAGTTACTGCATATCCACCATATTTGTAGATATAATCAACTAATGCACCAATATCTTTTTTCTTTAAGATTTTATTCCAATAATTTACAGGTACAAAATCTGGTAAGATATTTTTGATAATCATTCTTCCAACAGTTGTTGTTAAAATATGTCCATCTACAATTGTTCTTATTTTCGCATGAATATCAACTTTTTTGTGCTCAAGAGCCATTAAAGCTTCATTAAGATCTGTAAAAATTTTATGCTCACCTTTAACACCATCTTTTTCAAGAGTTAGGTAGTAAAGACCTAAAATCATATCTTGTGAAGGAACTGCTAAAGCTCGTCCACTTGCTGGTAAAAGGATATTCATTGAAGACATCATCAAAATTTTTGCTTCAGCGATCGCTTCTTGTGAAAGTGGAACGTGAACTGCCATTTGATCCCCATCGAAGTCCGCATTAAACGCTGAACACACAAGTGGATGTAATTGGATAGCTTTCCCATCAATTAACACAGGGTGGAACGCTTGAATAGAAAGTTTATGAAGCGTTGGAGCTCTATTTAATAAAACAGGATAATCCTCAACGATCTCTGCTAAACATTCCCATACTTCATTTGTTTCATTTTCAATAAGTCTTTTAGAAGCTTTTAAAGTTGTTGCATAGCCTTTCTCTTCTAATTTTGCCATCAAATGTGGTTTAAATAACTCTAACGCCATTTTTTTAGGAAGACCACATTGATCCATTCTTAAATTTGGTCCAACAACGATTACAGATCTTCCAGAGAAGTCAACCCTTTTACCAAGTAAGTTTTGTCTAAATCGTCCTTGTTTCCCTTTAATGATTTCAGAAAGAGATTTCAGTGGTCTTTTATTTGCACCTTTAACTGCATTAGCTGTTTTTGCATTATCAAATAAAGCATCAACTGCTTCTTGAAGCATTCTCATCTCATTTCTAATAATAATTTCAGGTGCGTCAAGTTCTACAAGTCTTTTAAGTCTGTTATTTCTATTGATAACTCTTCTATAAAGATCATTTACGTCTGATACTGCAAATTTTCCACCATCAAGTGCAACAAGAGGTCTAATATCAGGTGGTAATACAGGTAAAACTGTAAGCATCATCCACTCAGGTCTATTTCCAGAATTTAAGAAGTTTTCAACAACTTTTAATCTTTTAACAATTGATTTGATTTTAGCTTCAGATTTTGTACCTTGAATCTCTTCTTTAAGTGAATTTAAAAGATCTACAAGATCAAGTTCTTTAAGCATATTAAGGATAACTTGGCCTCCCATTTTAGCACTAAAACCAGTGTCTCCATAATGCTCTTCAATTTGTCTATATTGCTCTTCATTTAAAATGTCGTATTTAGCAACTTTTTTAGAAGTATCACTATCGTAGTATGCATCAGCACCATTCTCTACAATATATGCTTCATAATAAAGTACTCTTTCAAGATCTTTTAATTTTACACCTAAAAGTGTACCGATTCTAGAAGGAAGTGAACTTACCATCCAAATATGTGCAACAGGTGCAACAAGATCTATGTGCCCCATTCTGTGTCTTCGAACCTTTGATGAAATAACTTCAACCCCACATTTTTCACATACAACACCTTTGTATCTCATCTTTTTGTATTTACCACAAAGACACTCATAGTTCTTTACTGGTCCAAAAATTTTCGCACAAAATAATCCATCTCTTTCTGGTTTTAATGTTCTATAGTTAATAGTTTCTGGTTTTTTTACTTCACCACTTGACCAAGAAAGAATTTTTTCTGGGCTAGCAAGATTAATTTGAAACGCAGAAAAATCTTTTGGTTTTTCTAATTCACCGATCTCAATTGGTTTCAATATTTTTTGCTCACCAGCAATAGAAGTTACATAATTACTGCTCATCGTTTTCTACCTCGTCATAAATTTCTACATCAAGTGCAAGTGCTTGAAGCTCTTTTGTTAATACAAAGAATGTTTCTGGTACACCAGAACTTGGTACATTCTCACCGTTTGAAATAGCTCTATAAGCTAATGTTCTACCATCAACATCATCTGATTTTGTTGTAAGCATCTCTTTTAGAACTGCTGTAGCACCATACGCTTCAAGAGCCCAAACCTCCATCTCTCCAAATCTTTGTCCACCAAAGAGTGCTTTTCCTCCAACTGGCTGTTGTGTTACTAAAGAGTATGGTCCAGTAGATCTAGCGTGAACTTTTTCATCAACTAAGTGGTGAAGTTTTAACATATACATTACACCAACGTTAACTCTTTCAATCATTTTTTCACCAGTCATTCCATCATAAAGTGTAGTTTTTCCATCTGTATCCATTTTAGCTAATTCAAATAATCTATCAAATTCTTCAGCTTTTGCACCATCAAATACTTGAGTAGCAAATTTTACACCTCTAGACCAATCTCGTGCATAATCTAATAACTCTTCATTAGAGATTTTATTTAAAAACTCTTTTGCATTCATTAGTTTTGCAACTTCAGCGATTTCGATCATTTTAGCTCTTAAATCAGTTAAGAAAGACTCTTTTTGATTTTCAAATAAATCTTGAATTTGTGCTCCTAATTTTTTACCAACAATTCCTAAGTGAACTTCTAGAATTTGTCCGATATTCATCCTTGAAGGAACCCCTAGTGGATTTAAAACAACATCTACAGTCGATCCATCTTCCATATATGGCATATCAACTTCTGGTACGATATTAGAAACGATACCTTTGTTTCCGTGTCGTCCAGCCATTTTATCCCCAACTTTGATTTTTCTCTTCGTTGCGATATACACTTTTACAAGTTTAATTACACCACTTGGTAAAATATCATCATGTTCTAAAATATTAAGTTTCTCTTCATGCTCTTCTCTTAGTTTTGCTTTTTCTTTGATGAAGTGATCTTTAATATTGTTGTATTCTTTTTGAATTGCATTTTCATAAGATGCAACAAGTTTTTTCATAGCAAATCTATTAATATTTTGTAACTCTTCAACTGAAACAAAATCACCTTTTTTATATTCGATATCACCAAGTTCAACATCTTTTGCCAATTTGTTTTTTGATAATAATGAGTTGATTTTTAAAATTTCAACTCTATCTAACATCAATAATCTATCGTGGTGTTCAACATCAAGTTTTGCTTTTTCAGATTCCATAGCTTTTACAGCACGAGAGTCTTTTTCATAACCTTTTTTAGTGAATACTTTCACATCTACAACAGTCCCTTCCATAGAAGCTGGACAATACATAGATTTATTAATAACGTGACCAGCTTTTTCTCCAAAGATAGCTCTTAATAATCTCTCTTCTGGAGTTGGCTTGATTTCACCTTTTGGTGTAACTTTTCCAACCATAATCATCCCTGGTTTTAAGTATGTTCCAATTTTAACAATACCAGAATCATCTAGATGATCAATCGATTCAGATTTAACACCTGGAAGATCTCTAGTGATCTCTTCATTACCATGTTTTAATTCTCTAGCTTCAATCTCTTTTTCATAAATATGAACAGATGTAAATGCATCCTCTTTAATCAATCTTTGAGAAAGAACAATTGCATCCTCGTAGTTGTATCCATTCCATGGCATAAACGCAACTGTAGCATTGATACCAATTGCAAGTTCACCATTATCCATAGATGGACCATCAGCGATCACTTGACCTTTTTCAACAATTTGCCCCTCTTTTACAAGATTTCTTTGTCCAAATGTAGTGTTGTTATTTGTTCTTTGGTTTTTTCTAAGTAGATAGTGATCAATAAATGCACCATCTTCATCTTCACCTTTGATGTAGATATTTCTAGCATCTGATTTTTCAATAACACCAGCTCTTTCAGCTTTAATAACTGACCAAGAATCTCTAGCAATAATTTTTTCTAAACCAGTTCCAACTAGTGGAGCTTGAGGTTTTAAAAGAGGAACAGCTTGTCTCATCATATTTGATCCCATAAGTGCTCTGTTGGCATCATCATGTTCTAAGAACGGAATAAGTGAAGCTGCAACCCCCATAACCATTTGAGAAGAGATATCGATTAATTCAACTTTTGAACTTTCAACCATCATAATCTCACCGTCAATTCTACCTTCGATAAGAGTATCAATAATTTTTCCATTTTTATCTAATTTAGTAGATCCTGGAGCAATAGTTTTCCCCTCTTCTTGTGTAGCTGTATAGTATTCGATATCATCAGTTACTACACCATTTACAACTTTTTTATAAGGAGTTTCAATAAATCCTAAATCATTTACTTTTGAGTAAGTTGATAAAGTATTGATAAGACCAATATTTTGACCCTCTGGAGTTTCAACTGGACAAATTCTTCCATAATGTGTTGGGTGAACGTCCCTTACTTCAAATCCAGCTCGCTCTTTAACAAGTCCACCCTCTCCAAGAGCTGAAAGTCTTCTTTTATGAGTAACTTCTGATAATGGATTTGTTTGATCCATAAATTGTGAAAGTTGTCCACTTGTAAAGAATTCTGCAATAGTTGAAGTGATCATTTTAGACATAATCAAATCGTGTGGCATTAATTCTTCTAAAGAACCACTTAATGTTGTCATTTTGTCTCTGATAGCCTTTTGCATTTTTACTAAACCATTGTGTAGTTCATTTGCTAAAAGTTCACCAATTGATCTGATTCTTCTATTTCCAAGGTGATCTCTATCATCGATATGTCCGTGACCTGATTTAACTTTGATCAAATACTGGATAGTTTTAATAATATCTTCATGTGTTAAAACTGTAACATATTCAGGAACCGTAACACCAAGTTTATGGTTCATTTTCATTCTTCCAACTTTTGTTAAATCATATCTTTCTGGATCAAAGAATAATTTTTTAACAAACTCTTTTGCAGCTTCTGCAGTTACAGGCTCACCTGGTCTCATTACTTTATAGATTCTAATAGCACAAAGATCATTTTCATCATCAATTTGTTCTGTTTGTTTTAATAACTTAATAGACTCACCATCTGTTTTAAATGCTTTGATAATAGAATCATCAATTCCATCAGCTAAGTCATTTGCGATGTTGAACTCTTTAAATCCAAGATCTAGTAATTTTTTAAGTTTTAGATCATCAAGTTGTGTTAACGAATCAAATAATACCTCACCACTATTTGGATCATAAATAGTAGAAGCTGTGTGTCTCTCCATTAGTAATTCTACTGGGTATTCTACAAGTTTTAATCCACCCTCAGCAAGAGCTTTTGCTTTTCTCTCAGTAAGTCTTTTCCCACTTGCAATGATTAAGTTTCCTTTATCATCAATAAGATCAAATTCAACTCTTCCTGTGAAATCTTCTGGTTTAAATACTCTTAAAAACTTGTTACTTTTTACTTTGATATTTACAATTGGATAGAATAATTTAATAATATCCTCTTTTGTATATCCAAGTGCTCTTAATAAAATAGTAGCTGGTACTTTTCTTCTTTTATTAATTCTTACATATAAAACATCTTTGGCGTCATATTCAAAATATAACCAAGATCCTCTATTTGGAATAATTTGACCCGTATAGATAAGTTTATTTGAAACTGTAATAGCTTCCTCTTCTTTGAAAATAACACCTGGAGATCTATGTAATTGATTTACAACTACTCTTTCAACACCATTTACAACGAAAGATGTTCTATCAGTCATAAGAGGAATCTCTCTAACAAATATAGCTTGTTCTTTGATATCTTTTACACCAATCTTTTCACCAGTTTTCTCATCAAGATCCCAAAGTGTTAATCTTACATTGATTTTAAGTGGAATTGAATATGTAAGTCCTCTAACCATTGACTCATTTACATCGTATTTAGGTTTCCCTACTTCACTGTTTACATAGTCTAATGTAAATCTGTTTTGAGCATCATGTAATGGAAATATAGATTTGAATACTTTTTCGATTCCAGCTTCTGAACGATCTTCCTCATCAACCATTAAAAAATTTTTATAGCTGTTTTGTTGTAGTTGTAACAAATTTGGAATTTCGATTTTTTGTGGATTTTTCGCAAAATCTACCCTTAATCTATTACCAGATTTTAATGAATTTAACATAGAATACCTCATAATATTGTTTTTGAATTGCTTATTTTAATAAAGCTTAAAAAAGCACTCTAAGATACATGACTAACATGTATCATAGAATGCTAACTTTTTTAAACCACTAATGCTTCGCCGTATGGCGAAGCATTATAAGGGTTTTTTACTAAGAAAAATTATTTAATAATAACTTTTGCTCCAGCTTCTTCTAATTGTTTTTTAGCAGCTTCTGCAACATCTTTAGGAACACTTTCTTTTACGATAGAGTTTGCTTCTTCAGACATAGTTTTAGCTTCTTTTAATCCAAGACCAGTTAATGCTCTAATCTCTTTAATAACGTTGATTTTTTTGTCTCCAGAGTCAACTAAAACAACTGTAAACTCAGTTTGCTCTTCAGCAGCTTCAACAGCAGCAACAGCTCCACCAGCAACAGCTACAGGTTGAGCTGATACTCCAAATTTTTCTTCAAACTCTTTTACTAATTCTGAAAGCTCTAATACGCTTAAACCAGAAATAAATTCTAATACATCTTCTTTAGAAATTGCCATTTCAAATCCTTTTTATTTTTTATTTTAAATATTGTTGTTGTTCACACATTCTGTTGCTAATCATAAAATTATGCAGCAGTTTCTTCTTTTTGTCTTCTAAGAGCATCAAGACCAATTGTAAAGTTTCTAATAGGTCCCATCCAAACAGAAGCAAGCATTCCAAGTAATTCTTCTCTACCTGGTAATTTAGCAAATGCATTAACTCTAGCAGCGTCAGCAATTTCTCCTTCAATAATACCACCTTTGATAACAAAAGTGTCTTTATTTTCAGAAGCGAATTTCTCAGCAACTTTACAAGCAGTAATTTGATCGTTTGACCAAATAAACATACTTTCAGCTTTAAGATCCATTTCTGGCATTCCAGCAGCTTTAAGAGCAACATTTACTAATGTATTTTTCGCAACTTGAACTTTTACTTCAGCATCTTTTGCAGTAAGTCTTAAAGACTCTAATTTTTTGTGTGTTGAACCTTTATAATTAACAACAACAATAGCACCTGCAGATTTGAATTCTTCAGAAAGCGCATTAACGATTACATTTTTTTCTTGTCTAGTCATAGTTTTCCTCCTTCCAAAACAAAAAAACTTCGGTAGGATTTACGAAAAAAGTAATCGAAGTGAATTTAATCACTCTTTTTACAATTCTCACCCACTGTCTTTAGTTTTAAGATAAAGCCAAATATTATTTTGGCTAATTAGTTTTTAATATCCATCATCTCTTGAGTATCAATTTTGATACCTGGAGACATTGTTAATGAAATAGTAGCAGTAGTTACATATTTACCTTTTGCAGTTGAAGGTTTTTGTCTATTTACAGCTGCCATTAAAGCTTTTGCGTTTGCTTTGATATCTTCAGCAGAGAAAGATGCTTTACCAATTCCAGCATGAATAATACCTTTTTTATCAACTCTATATGTGATTTGACCACCTTTAGCATCTTTAACAGCCTTAGTAACATCCATAGTTACAGTTCCAACTTTTGGATTTGGCATTAAACCTTTTGGTCCAAGAATTCTACCAATTTTACCAACTAATCCCATTGTATCTGGAGTAGCGATAAGTACATCAAAATTGATTACACCACCTTGGATTTGCTCAACTAAATCATCATTTCCAACTAAGTCAGCACCAGCGGCAAGAGCTTCATCCATTTTAGTTCCCTTAGCAAACACTGCAACTCTTACAGTTTTACCAGTTCCAGCAGGAAGTACAACAGAACCTCTAATCATTTGATCAGCATGTCTTGGATCTACATTTAAGTTTAATGCTAATTCTACAGTTTCGTCAAATTTAGCAGAAACTAATTCTTTAACATTTGCAACAGCATCAGTTAAATTATATACTTTTGTTGTATCTACTTTAGCAAGTAGATTCTTTAATCTTTTACTCATTTCATTTTCCTTCGCATTTTTGTTTGCTACCACATTTAATGCCTTGTGGTCTTAACGGCAACTAAATAATTTTAAAAATTATTTTTCTACTTCTACACCAATACTTCTACATTGACCTTCAACAATTTTAACCGCTTGATCAACATCATTTGTGTTAAGGTCAGCAATTTTTTGTTTTACGATATCTAAAACTTGCGCTTTAGAAAGTTTAGCAACTTTATTTTTAAGTGCGTTATTACTTCCTTTTTTAATTCCAGCAGCTTTCATAATAAGCTCTGACATTGGAGGTTGTTTTGTAACAAATGTAAAACTTTTATCTGTATATACTGTAATTACAACTGGGATTTTAAATCCAGCATTAGCTTTTGTTCTTTCGTTGAAAGCTTTACAGAATTCCATAATATTAACACCTCTTTGACCAAGTGCAGGTCCAACTGGTGGTGACGGATTAGCAGCTCCAGCTGGTATTTGAAGCTTGATAAAACCTTGTATTTTTTTAGCCATTTTAATTCCTTTTTATGTTTTGAAATAGGTATTAGGCAATACTACTAAAATTAGAAGCTAGTACCTATTGCCTAATACCTATTAACTGATATTTAAAATATCAAACTACCCTTTCTACTTGCGTATAAGAGATTTCAACTGGTGTATTTCTTCCAAAGATTAATACATTTAAAGTTAATAATCCCGAAGCCATGTCAAATGATTCAACATTTCCATTAAAGTTCGCAAATGAACCATCTTTGATTCTTACCATTTCACCTTGATCAAATGAAATTTTTGGTTTAGCTGCTGCTCTATGATTAACTTTTTCTAAGATTTGATTGATATCTTTTTCACTTAACGGTGATGGTTTTTTTGCTTCACCAATAAATCTTCCTACTTTTGCCATTGATTGGATCTTGTGCCAAAGTGCTGTATCAAGATCGATTCTAGCAAATACATATGCAGAGTACAAAGGTTTTTCGATAATCACTTTTGCACCTTTTTTAATTTCAATAAGATCTTCAGTTGGAACAAGTACTTGCTCTATTCTTCCATCATTCATCTCGCTACTCAATCTCTCAAGTTGCTTTTTAATAGTTAATTCACTACCTGAATGTGTTTGTATTGCATACCAATTATGTGCCACTTTAAATCCTTAGTTCATTATAGATGTTAGACTTAACGACATAATTGCGTCAATAAGTGCTAAAAATAGTGATATTACAGTTACCACAACAAAAACTGACAAATAAGCACTTTTCACTTGCTCTTTTATCGGAAATATTACTTTATTTAATTCGTCTTTAGCTTGTTTATAATAATTACTTAATTTGCTCAAAATTTAACCTTTTTAGTGAAAAAATAAAAACAAAAAGTTAACATTTTTACTTTTAATTTATCACGTTCAGAATTTTTAGTGGCAGGCCAAGAGGGACTCGAACCCCCATCACTCGGATTTGGAATCCGATGCTCTACCATTGGAGCTATTGGCCTAAAGACTAGGTAGGGATTCCCTACCTAGGAAAGAAGACTAAGATTTTAACTTAACTTCTTTGTGAATTGTGTGTTTTCTTAATTTTGGTGAATATTTTTTCACTTCAAATTTTTCAGTGTGTGTTTTTGGGTTTTTCATTGTTGTGTAGTTAATGTCACCAGTTTCTACACATTTCAAACCTATTTTGATTCTAACTTTACCTTTTGCTGCCATAATTTAATACCGACTACTCAATAATTTTAGAAACAACACCAGCACCAACAGTTCTTCCACCTTCTCTGATAGCGAACTTAGTTCCCTCTTCAAGAGCGATTGGAGCAACTAATTGTACAGTTAATTTAGTGTTATCACCTGGCATAACCATTTCAACACCGTCTGCTAATGTAACAGCACCAGTTACGTCTGTTGTTCTAACGTAGAATTGTGGTCTATAGTTAGTAAAGAATGGTGTATGTCTTCCACCCTCTTCTTTAGAAAGGATATACACTTCACACTCGAATTTTGTATGTGGAGTAATTGTTCCTGGTTTAATAAGAACTTGCCCTCTTTCAACATCTTCTTTTTTAACACCTCTTAAAAGGATACCACAGTTATCACCAGCTTGTCCTTGATCCATCTCTTTTCTGAACATCTCAACACCTGTTACAGTTGTTTTGATAGTATCTCTAATACCAACGATCTCGATAACTTCACCGATTTTAATTGTTCCTTTTTCAATTCTTCCAGTAACAACTGTTCCTCTTCCAGAAATTGAGAATACATCTTCAACTGGCATTAAGAAATCTTGGTCGATATCTCTAACTGGAGTTGGGATATAAGAATCAACAGCATCCATTAATGCAACAACTTTCTCTCCCCATGGTCCAACTGTACCAGCTTTAGCTTCTTCTAATGCTTGGAATGCAGAACCAGGAATAATTGGAGTATCATCACCTGGGAAATCATACATAGAAAGAAGTTCTCTAACTTCCATTTCAACTAATTCTAACATTTCATCTTTATCATCTTCATCTAATTGATCTTCTTTATTTAAGAATACTACTAGGTATGGAACACCAACTTGTTTAGAAAGAAGGATATGCTCTCTAGTTTGAGCCATTGGACCATCTGTAGCAGCGATAACTAAGATAGCTCCATCCATTTGTGCAGCACCAGTAATCATGTTTTTAACGTAGTCAGCATGTCCTGGACAGTCAACGTGCGCATAATGTCTAGCTGCAGTTTCGTATTCGATATGTGAAGTAGCGATTGTAATCCCTCTTTCTCTTTCTTCTGGAGCGTTATCAATTTGATCGTAATCTTTCATTTCTCCACCGAATTTAGTTGCAAGAACTGCAGAAATAGCAGCAGTTAATGTAGTTTTACCGTGGTCAACGTGTCCGATTGTTCCAATGTTAACGTGTGGTTTATTTCGTGTAAATTTTTCTTTAGCCATTTTTTTTCCTTTTTAGTATTTTTAATTTTACCCTTTGAGTAGATAAGTCAAGGACTTGTCTATTCAAAGGGCCTCAATGCCTTTATGGAGCCTATGATAAGACTTGAACTTACGACCTCTTCCTTACCAAGGAAGTGCTCTACCCCTGAGCTACACAGGCTCAATTGTAAAAAAGTTGGGAATTGTACAATAAAAAACTTTAAATGTAGCTTTAATTAATTTTTATTATTTGAAGTTATTTATTTGATTGATTTTTGATTTAAAGTGGAGCGGGAGACGAGACTCGAACTCGCGACAATCTGCTTGGAAGGCAGAAGCTCTAGCCAACTGAGCTACTCCCGCAAAGTGGTGGTGAGAGAAGGATTTGAACCTTCGAAGCCGTAGGCGGCGGATTTACAGTCCGCAGGATTTGACCACTCTCCAACCTCACCGTTAAAAATTTGCGTTTTAAAATAAATTAATGGAGCTGGATATAGGACTTGAACCTACGACCTGCTGATTACAAATCAGCTGCTCTACCAACTGAGCTAATCCAGCTTAATTTATTTAGTGGTGGCGCGGGGCGGAATCGAACCGCCGACACAAGGATTTTCAATCCTTTGCTCTACCGACTGAGCTACCGAGCCATCTATTTAAGAAGATCATCTTCGTAAATTGGAGTGGAAGTATAACTAAAGAAACTTAAATAACTCTTAATATTCTAAACATTTTTTGAGATTTTTTATAATCTCGTAAATTGTTTAAATTTTTCCCCTCTTTCTTTGTATGAAGTAAATTGATCAAGTGATGCTGCAGCTGGTGAAAGAAGTGCAATCTCCTCATCATTTTGTGTTATCTTCATATTGTTTGAGATATCTTCTACTGCATTTTCTAAAAAATAACATTTATGACAAGTAAGATTATTATACTCTTTTGATAATTGATCTAATTTATCACAATTTGTTCCTATTGCATATATCTCTAAATTGTATTGATAAAACTCTTTAAAAAGAGGACTTAGATCTACACCTTTATCATCTCCACCTAATATAATATGGATCTTTTTTTCTTTGTATCTTTTAATAGCTTGTAATGTTGCATCAAAATTAGTAGCTTTAGAATCATCAACCCACAACCTATGATGTTTATCTCTAAATTCTTCCATTTTATGTGGATCTTGAATAAAACTATTTATGGTCTCATAAGAGATATTATCAAATAAAATTTTATCTACACTCATAGCTAATAGAGCATCTGTTAAAAATGGTTCTTGAAAATTGATCTTTGATTTATCGATTCCAAAAGCATTAGCTAAATCATCACAATTATCATAACAAATTTTAAATCCTTTTGTAGGATATGATTCATATTTTTTTGGAATAATTGCTACTTCTCCTTCAAGTAAACTATCAAGAGGTTTTAGTTTTGCTTTTTCGTACTCTATAAAACTTCCATGCCAACTTGTATGATCTTCTGTGATCGGTAGTAACACATAGATATTTGGTTTTGCTTGATTTGTGTAATGGATCGTAAATGATGATGTCTCTAAAATCCAAATATTTTTTGATTTATCCATTTGCGCGAGTGGTAATCCAATATTTCCCCCAGCTTGTGCATTTTTATATTTTAAGACGTGTTCCATCATTGCTGTGGTTGTTGTTTTACCGTTTGTCCCACTGATCCAAATAGTATATGGTGCATCTTTACAGATAAGATCATATTCACTTATTAAATTTTTTGTATTTTGCACAAGATGATTATAAGGAGGAATACCAGGACTTACAACAGTTAGTTCTTCACTATGAATATCATACAACTCGTTATCATTATCATCATAGAGCACTGCATTTGGATAGATTTCTGCTATAGCTTGAGCAGTTTTACCTTTACCTAATATTCTCATTTTTTCTCCAATATCACATTATCTAATTTTTAAACTAAGGATTGCTAATAGATTAGCCATAAACGCTATGATCCAAAATCTTATAATGATCTTATTCTCATGCCAACCTTTTTTTTCAAAATGATGATGGATTGGAGCCATGAGAAAAACTCTTTTTTGTCTATATTTATAACTTCCAACTTGTAAAATTACTGAAACTGCTTCAATTACAAAAATAAGTCCTATTAAAATTAAAAGCACCTCACTTTTTGCAACAATTGCAAGATAACCCATAAATCCACCCATAGCTAAACTACCACTATCACCCATAAAAACTTGTGCAGGATGTGAGTTAAACCATAAAAATGCGATTAAGCTCCCAATAAAGCTAGCTCCAATAACCGATAGTTCACCAACATCAGCAATGTATGGTAAAAGTAAATATCCGCTAAATATAACGTGCCCTGTAATATACACTAAAACAGACAATGTAAAAAATGCGATAATAGAAGGTACAGTCGCAAGTCCATCTAGCCCATCTGTTAGATTTACAGCATTTGATGTTGCTACCATCACAAGTACCCAAAAAGCAATAGCAAAGAGCCCCATATCAAAAAGTGGCATCTTATAAAATGGTGCATAAAACATAGTTGTATGATTAGCAAATAAAAGTACACCAACAACTATCAATGATGCAACAAATTGTAAAATTAATTTAGCCCTTGGTGAGAGTCCAGAATCATTTTTATTTGCAAATATTTTTGATAGATCATCTTTAACCCCAATAGCACTAAAAAGAGCTATACTTAAAATTGCTCCTATTACATAAAGATTGTTGAGTTTAGCTGTAAGAATAGTTGCAAATAACGTACCTGCAATAAATACAATACCACCCATAGTAGGTGTTCCTACTTTTACTTTATGTGTTTCTGGTGCATATTCATAGATGGGTTGATTAGCTTTTCTTTTTCTAGCCCACTTTATAAACTTTGGCATAAAATAGATCGTAAAAACGAAACCTATAAAGAATCCTAGTCCTGCACGAACTGAGATATATTGAAGAATATTAATATCTAAAAATCTATAAAACAATTTTTAAAGCCTTTTTTTTGTAAAATGAGGAGTATTATATATAAAAAATTATTAAAAAGGTTTAAGAAAATGGCGGAGAAAACTTTACTCATCATCACAGATGGAATAGGATTTAATAGTTCAAAACATTACAATGCTTTTTGTAACGCAAATAAATCAACTTATGATTATCTTTTTGAAAATGTTCCAAATAGTCTCATCAAAACATATGGTGAATTTGTAGGTCTACCAGATGGTCAAATGGGAAATAGTGAAGTGGGACATATGAGTATTGGGAGTGGAAGAATTCTTTATCAAGATCTTGTAAAAGTAAATCTTGAAATCAAAAACAACACTCTAAAAAACAATCCTGTTTTACAAGATACAATAATAAAATCAAACAATATCCATATAATTGGACTACTGAGTGATGGCGGTGTTCACTCACATATTGATCATATTATCGCTTTAGCTGCAATCGCTTCAGAAAATAAAAAAGTATTTTTACATCTTATAACAGATGGAAGAGATGTATCTCCAAGTAGTGCTAGTCATTATATAGATCAAATAAATGCAATCTGCAATGAAAATATCACTATTGCTACACTTGGTGGTAGATACTATGGAATGGATAGAGATAACAACTGGGATAGAATACAACTAGCATACGATGTAATGACATCTAAAGATTTAAAAATAGAATCTCTTTCGCCTAAAGAATATATTACAAACCAATATGAACACAATATTTTTGATGAATTTATACTCCCTGTAAGATTTAATAATTTTAAAGGGATTAAAAATAATGATGGGGTGATATTTGCAAACTTTAGAAGTGATAGAGCAAGAGAACTTACAACTGCTTTTGCAAGTGGTTCTTTTGATGGATTTCAAAGAGAATTACTTCAACTAAATATCGCAACAATGACAGAGTATGACAAAAAACTTCCACTACCTGTGATGTTTCCAAAAGAGAATCCAACGAATACTCTTTCTGAAGTTATTGCAAAAGCTGGATTAACACAACTTCATACAGCTGAAACTGAAAAATATGCTCATGTTACTTTTTTCTTTAATGGTGGGAAAGAGGAGCCATTTCCAAACGAAAAAAGAGTTCTTATCCCTAGCCCAAAAGTTGCTACTTATGATATGCAACCACAAATGTCAGCACCTGAAGTTGGTATAGCTGTGAGAGACGGAATGGATCAAGAGATCGATTTTATTGTTGTTAATTTTGCTAATGGTGATATGGTTGGTCACACTGGTGTATATGAAGCTGGTATCAAAGCTGTTGAAGCAGTTGATAAAGAACTTGGACTTATTTTAGAAAAAGCAAAAGAGAAAAATTACAAAATTATTATCACAAGTGATCATGGAAACTGTGAAATGATGCAAGATGAAAATGGACATGTTCTTACAAATCATACGGTTGGAGATGTATTTTGTTTTGTAATAGCTCCTGAAGTAAAAACTATTAAAGATGGTGGATTAAACAATATTGCACCGACCGTGCTTAAACTGATGGGATTAGAGATTCCAAGTGAAATGGATGAGCCATTATTTTAATGTCACAAAATATTTTTACTATTAAATCACTTCAGATTTCAAAAAAATCACCCATAGAGTCTAAGTTATTAGATATCAATTTTTTTATTGCTGATTCTACTGCACTCATTGGAGAGAGTGGAAGTGGAAAGTCAATCACTATTAAAGCATTTTTAAATATGCTCCCATCTAACTTAGAGTTGCATATTGATTATAAAAGTGATTTTGAACTTAATAGTCAAACAATAGGATACGTCCCACAAAATCCATTTACTTCACTCTCCCCTCTTACAAAAATAAAAAAACAATTTTCAACGTCAGCAAATAGACAAAAAGAACTTTTAAAACTTGTGAATCTTGAAAGTGATACTTTAGATAAATATCCAATGGAACTCAGTGGTGGACAACTACAAAGAGTTGTCATTGCACTCTCTTTAGAAAATGATCCAAAAATATTACTTCTTGATGAACCAACTACTGCACTTGATACAAATAATAAACAAATGATCTTACAACTTTTAAAAGATCTTCAAAATGAACTTCATTTTAAGATGCTTTTTGTGACTCATGATATAGATTCGATAAAAAATATTTGTAATGATGTAGTAATTTTAAAAAATGGAAAAATCTGTGAATATGGAACAATCGATGAAATATTAACCGATCCGAAAACACACTACACACGAAATTTAATAAATGCAAGTTTTACTAACAAGGAGTTTAGAAAATAATATGAAAAAAAAATTAACAATACTATTTATGATCTTAAGTGGAATATTTCTGATTTGGGTTTTATATATAATTAATCAAATACGAATCGATATAAATAAGGTAGTTGATTACAATCCATCAATTACTACACAAATTTTTGATAGAAATAATAAACTTGTAGCAAATGCATTTGATGGTGAACATAGATTTTATGCTCCTTATAAAACTATACCAAGTCAAGTGATCGAATCATTAGTTGCTATTGAGGATACAAACTTTTTTGAACATGGTGGGATCAATGTTGAAGCTATCTACAGAGCTATCATTAAAGATATTAGACATATGAGCCTTGTTGAAGGAGCGAGCACTCTTACACAACAACTTGTTAAAACTATGCTTCTTACAAGAGAGAAAAAATTTACTAGAAAAATAAAAGAGGTCGTACTTACTTTTCAAATAGAAGCTTCTCTTTCAAAAGAAGAAATTCTTGAAAGATATCTCAATGAGGTCTATTTTGGACATGGATACTATGGGATAAGAACAGCGGCCCTTGGATATTTTCACAAAGATCTTAATCAACTTAATCTTAAAGAGATCGCGATCTTGGTTGGGTTACCAAAAGCACCAAGTTTTTACGATCCTACAAAAAACATAAAATTTTCACTTAGTAGAGGAAATCAAGTGATCACACGACTAAGAACTCTTGGTTGGATCAATGATAAACAATACAATGAAGCTATCAATTTTACCCCTATTGTATACAATGAAACACAAACAAAAAATAAAGCACCTTATGTAGTTGAAATGGTGTTAAATGAACTTGAAGTAAAATATCCAGATATTAGAACAGGTGGCTATAAAATCAATTTAACAATCGATGTAGATGCTCAAAAAATTGCTGAAGATGCCTTAAGATTTGGATATGATAGTATCAAAAGCAGAGATAAATACGCAGATACAAACAAAAGTAAAACTCAATCACTCAATGGTGCTATTGTAGTTTTAGATAGTGCAACAGGAGGCATTTTAGCACTTAGTGGTGGAGTTGATTATGCTAAATCATCTTATAATAGGGCAATATCTGCTATTAGACAACCTGGAAGTTCTATAAAACCATTTGTTTACCAAACTGCACTCAATCTTGGCTATGGTACAGAGAGTGAGATATCAGATGTCGCTAGAACTTTTGAATATAAAACAGAAGATGGGACGAAAAAAACATGGCAACCAAAAAACTCTCACAATGATTACAAAGGATTTGTGACGATAAGAGACGCATTGGTGCATTCTAGAAACTTAGCAACTATCAATTTAGTAATGGATATTGGACTCGATAAAGTGACAGATAATCTCAAATTATATGGTTTTAAAAATCTACCTTATAATATGTCTATAGCACTTGGAAGTTTTGGTGTTACACCTATGCAAATGAGTGAAATGTATACGATATTTTCAAATAATGGAACGCAAGTGAAACCCTATCTTGTAGAATCAATAGAACAAAAATCAAAAATTTTAGAAAAAGCAATTGTTCAAAAAAGAGAATTAGTAGAACCTGAAAAGATTGCTAAGATGACATCTATTTTACGTGATGTTGTAAGATATGGAACTGGTGGTGGAGCTGCTGTTGGTGGAGTTGATATCGCTGGAAAAACTGGAACAACAAATAATAGTATAGATACTTGGTTTTGTTCTTATACTCCATCAGTTCAAGCTGTAGTTTGGTTTGGAAATGATGATAATAAACCACTCAGTGGTGGTGAATCAGGTGGAAGTGGTCCTGCTAGAGTAGCTGGGCAATTTTATAAAAACTGGATTCAGATACGTCCTCAAAGTAAAAGGTATTTCGATAATCTTGTTGTTCCAGTAGATCAAAATGCTACAATAGAAACGCAAAATCTAACAGAAGCACCCCCAACAAACAATAATGTAGAATTTTAAAAGGCTTTAAATGATTACACTAGATAAATCTACAAAAGAGCTTTTTAGCTCTTTTTGTATCAATAACAATCTGACAGAAAATATGGAACAAGCGATTGAATACTTTACGATATTTGGTGGGCTTGATGAAAAACTTGACTTTACAATCCCTATCAAAGAACTCATTAAAAAAGTTGTTTTGGTAAACTATGATACGTTTAGAAAAGAGATCAATCAAATCATAGGTGGTTATGGTGTCGAGTATGCAATTCTTAGTGGTATTGCACTTGGAGATCGTAAAACAACTACTACTTTTAAAAGAGCACATCTTAGTTTTGAGGAAGGGATGAAATGTGTTGATAATCTTTTAGATACTGAGATTATTGAGATCGAATCATCACAATACTTTCTTCTTGGAAAAAGAAATGATACAAAGACTGCAAAAAAACTTTTCTTTACCGTGCCATTTATTCGGTTTTGGTTTGGATTTATTTCTCCTATATATAAAGGAATCAAAGAGGGAAATTTTGAAGAATTTGATAAAAGATACGATAACTATATGGGTGAATTTGCTCAATTTATTTTTGAAGAGTTGTGTTTAATATTTTTACAAAATTATAATTTTGATGATGAGATCAAACAGATAGGAAAATTTTGGGACAATAATCTTCAAATCGATATCGTTGCAAAGACTAAAGGCGATAAATTGATCGTTGCTAACTGCAAATACACAAATAATAAACTCAAAAAAAGTGAACTCAATAGATTAGTTGATGATTGTAGTAATTTACAGATTGATCCTGATATTTTGATCTTATTTTCAAAAAGTGGATTTTCGAGTGAACTTAAGAGTTTAAAAAGTGAAAAGTTTAAGCTTTTTAGTGTGAAGCATTTGAAGCAATTAATTTAAAAAATATTTAAATACTTTACATTTCTTAAATTTAAATTATTTTTTAACTCTTAATGAGATATTACTAAAGGGTCCAAATAATTTGAAAAACTTTTTAAAATACTATTATTTCTATCTTTTATATACAATACTATCCAAGCACAAACTATCAAAGATGTCTCAAATATAGTAGGAATTAGGGAAAATCAACTTATCGGGTATGGTCTTGTAGTTGGTCTTCCTGGAACTGGTGATAAGAGTAAATTTACAATGCAATCACTCCAAAATCTCCTGAGAAACTCTTACGTAAAGATCCCAACATCTTCAATTAATTCTAAAAATATTGCTACAGTTATGGTAACGGCAACATTGCCAGCTTTTGCTAGACAAGGGGATAAAATCAAAGTCAACGTATCTTCAATTGGGGATGCAAAATCGATCAATGGTGGAGAGCTACTCCTTACACAATTAAAAGCAGTTGATGGAAAAGTATATGCTTTAGCTCAAGGTAATATTGTTTCAAATGCAAATAGTGCAACCACTGGTTACATCTATGAAGGTGCATCTGTTGAAAATGAAATCAATTTTTCACTCAAAGATGAAGAATCTATAACTTTAAGTCTCTTACAAAATGATGCCAAAACAGCAGCAACTATAGAAAAAAAGATCAATCAAACTTTCAATCAAAAGATTGCGTATGCAACTGATACAAGAACAATATTAGTAAATAAACCAAAAGATTCATCAATCGTAGGATTTATCGCAAAAGTTGAAGGGATTGAGCTTGAGTCTGATATTCAAAAGAAAATTATCATAGATATAGCACGAGAAATAATAGTCGCAGGATCAGATATACCAATCAAACCAATCACTGTGACTCAAAAAGATTTTACAATTAAAATCAAACAATCAAAACTAAACGAAACTGATTTCAAAGATGCTACTAAAAATGTAGGAGTTGATATAGGTGATGATGTTTCTGTTGGAAATAAACCAGTTGAGATCAATCTAAATAATGCTCTTGTGAATTCTTTGGCAGAACCAACTGTTTCAGATCTTATGAGAGCAATGAAGATTATGAAAATCGATATTAATCAAATCATTAAGACATTAGAGATGCTAAAAGATCTTAATGCAATCGATGCAAAATTGGAGATAATAAGATAATATGGCAGAGTTTTTAAGTCAAGATGAGATTGATGCACTTCTAGGGATCGCAGAAGATGGTAATGCCGACCTTGATGAAGTAGCGCACTCAAAGCCTGCTACAAAAGAAAAAAGTTATACAATTTATGACTTTAAAAAACCAAATACAATTACAGTTGATCAACAAAAAGCATTTGAAGCACTCCATGAAAAACTTGTCCGTGCAGTTGTAACAAATCTTTCTTCTATGATGAGAAAAATAGTTGAAGTAAAAGTCTCTTCGATTGAACAAATGACTTATGGGGAATTTATTCTTTCGATTCCTCCAATTACTAGTTTAAATACCCTTTCAATGAAACCACTTGAAGGAAGAATTGTTATCGAGTGTAATCCAGGGATTAGTCATAAGATCATTGCTGAATTACTTGGAAATGGGAAAAGCTATTCTCCAACAAATCAAGACAAAGAACTAACAGATCTTGAAGTTGAGATTTTAGGACATTTTTACAATCTATTAATAACTGATTTAAAATTAACATGGGATGAGATCGCAACTATCAACTTTAAAATAGAATCACGTGATACAAATGCAAATGCTATTCAAGTTATATCAAACCATGAAGTTGTATTACTTGTGGTTATAGAGATCACCATTGATGATGAGATAGGAAATGTATCTATTTGTTATCCGATTGCTTATATTGAACCACTTTTAAATAAAATCGTTACAAAACTTCTTGGAAGTGGCGGAAATAAAAAAGCAAGTAAGAGAAAAGATCTCAACACTCTCATCTCAGGTGCAAGGATGGAAGTTGAAGCTGTTTTAGCTGAAACTCACTTGAATGTACTAGAACTATTAAATCTCAAAAAAGATGATGTTGTAGTATTTAATAAAAATGCAACAAGTTCATCAGCAAAAGTATATATCAATAAAAAAGAGAAATTTGAAGCGATAGCAGGTCTTTCAAATAATCGAAAAGCTGTACAAATTTTAACAAATGTTGACCATGAAAAAATGGAAACACTTGAAAAACTAAAAGTACTTAGAGAAGATAGAGAGCAAAGACAAAGAGAGCAAAACGAAAGAATTGCTCGTCTTATTGAAACAAAAAACGATATATACTAAATCAAAATTTATAAAATTTTTTGACTTTTTAATCTAATAGTTCTTTTGCTATATCAAACCGATTTGCTGTCATAAGATGAATTTTTGGATGAAATTTTTTTACCTCTTTCAGTAAACTAAAACTTAAATCCATCCCTACTTTATATTCTTCCTCTTCACCTATTTTGGAAGCGTTTGTAAGGGCATCTATCCATGTATCAGGTACATAGATCCCAGGTACATGAGAAGCTAAAAACTGAGCAGTTCTTAGTTTTGTGATAGGAAAAATCCCTAAAATAAGCTGTGAATTAGCTCTTTCATCTCTAAATTCACTTTTTGCACTATTAAATGATTCAAGAAGTGCTTTACCATTTTCGAGATCATAGATCGGCTGAGTGATAATCCCTACAGCACGATTTGCAATTTTTTTATTCATCTTTTTTTCTAAAGTTTTAAAATTTTTTGCGTATGAATTTACAACCGCAAAAGGATAAAGTGGTTTTGGAGCTATTTTAAACGGTTTTCCAGTGAAATCCATTCCATTATTAAACGAATTAATTATCTCTAGTAGAAGATTTGAATTACCCTCAAATACCCCTTTTGTATGAGGCTGATCACTCATATGGATTGGATCACCAGTGAGAGCCAAAATAGCTCGTATGTCAAAATCGTTTCCACCAAGTAGATCACTTTGGAGTGCTATTTTATTTCTATCTCTCATTGACATTGTAGCTATTACTGGTTTTTGAAATGTTTGTTGGAGCTTTAAAGCTGCAAAAAAAGCATTGTATTTCAGTTTTGAGAGTGGATTATCAGTTGTTGAAAAACCATCAACTTTACTTGCAAGATCGTACTCTTTAATTTTTTCAATCACTCCATCAAAAGTTGGTTCATGTGATGGTGTAGTCTCTAAAGTAAGATACTCTTCATTTTGTAATTTTTCGATAAGTTTTTGAAACATATATAAGACAACCTTTTTTAAAATTGTGCGATTGTACCACAGATAAGTTTTTAAGAAGCAAAAGTCGTACTGATAAGTACAGACTAAACAGATATCGTGTGAAGATTTTACTCTACAGTTAGTTTTCGAAATAGATGAAATTTTTCTTTTTCGAGCATCTCTTGTGTGTATTTTTTTGTAGCTTTATTACATTTATGCCAAATCCCTGATGGTAGTCGCACCTCTAATCTCTTTTTCTCTTTTAATTTTATAATCTTTTTTGGTGTCAAGATTTTTGATACAGGTGAAAAATCAACCTCTGTTAGATCAATATCACTTTTATAAAAAAGCGTTTGTTCTTTAAATTTACCCCAACCTGGAATCCCCTCTTCAGTATAAGGTATCTCATATTCGTTTTCAAAATCTACTACAATTTTGTAGTGACTATTCTCATAAACATCTTTGATCATCCCTTTTCCAAAAACGAGCCCAAAGACGATATCCCCTTTTTTAGCATTTTCAAAATATCCCATTTTTCCTCCTTGATATTTTTGGAATTATCGCAAAAATCTGTTGCAACTTGGTAACAAAAATGTGTCAAAATAAAAAAACAGGCTTTCACCTGCTTTTTTTCTGTGCTCTTTTCAAAAAAATCTTTTAGAAACTTGCCCACTCATCGTCATCATCATTTGATGCTACGATTGGTTTGATTGGTGTAGTTGAAGTTACAGCTTTTGGTATAACTGGTTTTGTAGAAGCAGCCATTGAAGCTGATGATGTTTTTACTGCTGGTTTAGGTGTAGTTTTGAGTACAGGTGTTGGAGTATGATTATGTTTACTCATAGTTTTAGCTTGTACTGTATCTTTCCCTGTAAACTCTTTTTCATTTGCATTAGAAACAACAAGTTTAGCTATAGCATCTGTATCAACAGCAATATCATGTGTTTGAGATGCAATCGCTGCATTTTTTTGTGTTTGTTGATCTAAAGAAGCTACTGCATCATTGATTTGATTAATCCCTTGGAGTTGCTCTTTAGAAGCGAGTTCTACATCTTTAATAATATTGATAGTTTGTTCTATATTCTCATTAAGTGTTTCATATCCACTAATCATACTATCAGCTATTTTTTTACCATTATTTGCTTTAGTAGTTGCATTTTGAACAAGTTTTTTAATCTCATTTGCAGCATCAGCGCTTCTTGTAGCAAGGTTTCGCACTTCCCCAGCAACAACAGCAAACCCTTTTCCAGCTTCCCCAGCTGTCGCAGCTTCAACAGCAGCATTTAAAGAGAGAATATTTGTTTGGAATGCAATTTGATCAATAATACTAATAGCTTCATTAATAGCATTTACTTCTTTATTGATCTCATCCATAGCTTTAGTAGTTTCACTTGCAAGTGCTTTTCCTTCACTAGACGCCTCAGTCACGCTAGAAGCTAAGTTTGCCATTTTTACAATATTGGTTGTATTAGAAGAGATATTAGATGTAACTTCTTCTAATGCTGCTGCTGTTTCTTCTAAAGCTGCTGCAGCTTCGTTTGAGTTTT
>CALMBI010000025.1 GCA_937860115.1 uncultured Arcobacter sp.
TGCACACATCAGGGCAGGGGCATCATTTATCCCATCACCTACAAAAGCAACCTTCGCTCCTTTTGATTGGAGCTCTTTGATAATATCTGCTTTTTGTGTTGGTTTCATAGAACTATAAACAATATCAATACCAAGCTCATCTGCAATTGTTTTTGCTTTTTGTTCTATATCACCTGTAAGCATAACAGTTTGTTTCACACCAAGTGATTTAAGCTTTTCAATCATAGCTTTCGCATTTTCTCTGACACTATCTCTCATTCCAATTGTCCCTAAGAGTTTCCCATCATAGCCAATATAGAGGATAGTTTTGCCATCTAAAAGGCATTGTTCAATTTTTGCATTGTAAGGGGCAAAATCAATTTTCTCATCCTCTTCTAAAAAGTGGCGACTACCAATAATCACCTCTTTATGGTTGACGATAGTTTTTACTCCATGAGCGACGATAAATTCAACCTCTTCATGGTGCATATGGACAAACCCTTTTTCTTTAGCTGCATTGACTATCGCTTCAGCTACAGGATGAAAATAATGCTCCTCTGCACTTGCTGTTAGATTTAAAATATCATCTTCACTCCAATTTTCATCAAAAGAGTTAATCGTTTCTACCTCTAATCGACCATAAGTGAGAGTTCCTGTTTTGTCAAAAACAAAAGTATCTGCTTCATGTAAAGCTTCAAGTGATTTGGCTCCTTTAATAAGTATCCCATTTTTTCCAGCTTTTGCTATAGATGTTTTAAATGCAACAGGTGTTGCAAGTTTTAAGGCACATGAATAATCTGCTTGTAACACAGAAGCAACCCTTTCAAAATCTCTACTAATCAAATAAGCGATTCCAGATAATCCTAAAGTGATTGGAACAAGTTTATTTGCTAGTTTTGTTGCTTTCAGTCCTATGGCTGATTTTTCATCTAAACTTGAACTGATATAGTTTTTGATTCTAGCTGTTGCTGTATCATCCCCTACATGTTCTGCCCAAATTTTTATACGACCATCTTCAACAACAGTTCCAGAGATAACTCTATCTCCCCTTTGTCTTTTTACAGGTTCACTTTCTCCTGTCATCGAAACTTGATTAACAGAAGCTGTTCCGCTGATAATATGTCCATCAATTGCAATCGTATCTCCAGCACCAACTACAACAATATCACCAACTTTTAAAGTTTTTGTTTCAACCTCTTGAAGTTCTTTTTTTCCATCGTTGTCAAGTTCTATCCATACTTTTTGAACATTTGGACGAGCTAATTCTTTGATGAGATCATCACTTTTATGCACTGTTGTCTCTTCTATATATTCCCCAAGTTCAAGCATCGCATTTGTACCATTTGCTGCTAGATAATCACCTCTTGCTAAACTAACTCCAACAGCAGTTGCTTCAAGCACTTTAGAGGTCAATCCTTCTGTAAAGAACTCTTTCGTTCCTTCTGCTAAAAGGGGTGCTGTTGCAAGTGTTGTGAGTGCTAATTTTATGTGATGGTTATCAATAAATGGTTCTAAAAGAAGAGCTGATGAAGCTCTATAGATTCCTATTTTTGAAGGTTTTGTATCATCAACACATAAGAGATTATTACTCAAAAAGGTATCGCAAACCTGATAATTTTCTACTTTTAAATCGAGAAGAAATTTTTCAATTTTCTCTAAATGAGTTGTATCCAGCTCTAAAATAATCGATTTTGCTTTTTGATTTATCCTTGCATTTTGGACACCATCTAGTGATTTTAGATCATTTTCAAGGTTTTTGATATTGAGGTCATGCTCTAAAACATCATAAAAATATCTCACCCTTTTTGGTGTATGATGGAGTAATTGTAATTTGTTACTCATAGCTTTTTACTTAGAAGCTACTGCTTCTTTCTCAGCTTCTAATTCTGCTTTTGCATCTTCCATTCTCTCTTTAAGCTCTTCAATCCCAGCATTAAGCATATCACCACCTTTTGCGATAGTTTTAAAAATAGTTTTTTGAGCATTCTCATTTGTAAGGATGTAAGCTCCAATAGCACCGATTAATGCACCTTTTAAAAAGTTTGCAGTATCAAATGATCCTAATAGTGAAGTTGGTGATACAACTTGTGTAGGGTCTGTATTAATTTGTGTATTGTAGTAAGGATTCACTACAGGTGCCGTTGGTGTAGCAAGTGTTGGCTCAGCCGTATCTTGTTGTAGTTCTGTATTGATATAAGGATTCATTTGTAGTTGTGATTTATATTGTTTTTTTTCCATTTTATTTTTCCTCTAATTCTAATTTTTTTGCTTCAAGTTGTAATTTGTCATAGACTTTTTGTGTTCCATATACACCAAGTGCACCAATACTAAGTGCACTTAAAGCACCAGTAATGTTTCCTTGACCGATATAGT
>CALMBI010000026.1 GCA_937860115.1 uncultured Arcobacter sp.
ACATTTTCAACTTCATGCAATGATGAGCTTTGAGTTGATGATGATTTTTGATTTTCATTGACTGTTTTTGTATTGTAGCTTACAGTTTGCACTTTTGTTCTTTTTTGCATTGCTATCTCATCGATTGCTCTTTGAATTGCTAATTTTTTTTGAGCTTGTAAGCCATCAATATGCCTCGAAGCACATCCAACTGCAGTTATTTTTCCTTCTGCCATTTTTTGTGGATCATCTAGCCATAAGGGTGTGGTAGTTTTTTTGTCTGTGTTTTGTGTTTGTTGTATTATTTTTGAATTGGTGTTTTTATTAGAGACACACCCACTCAAAAAAAATAATGTAATTAATGATAAAAATGTGATTTTTTTCATGATAATAGCAATAAGTAGGGTTTCCCCTACTTATTATTTTCCTGCTTTAGAAAGCTCAGCGTCAAGTTCACCGTTAGCTTTTTCAGCTAAGAATTTTTGATACATCGCTTGGTCATTTTGGAAAGATGTTTTAACTGCATTTTCCATACCAGATTTTACAGCAGCATTTGGAACTGTCACTAAAAGATATAACTCACCAGTTTTTTGATTTGTCCAACTATCAACTGATTTTGAACCAGCTAATGTCTCTGATGCCAATTGTTTTGATACTTTTGAGCTAGATGCATCAAATGTAGCTGCATCACCTGCCCCAGTTGTACCTTTATATGATTTGAAAAGATTTGATACTTTTACGCTGATTTGAGAAGCGAGTGCATCTCTTCCATCAGCCATAGCTTCACTTCTTTGCATAGATTTATCATTTCCTGCATTTTTCTTAGCGATTCCAAGAGCAGCGATTGCACCTTCTACATATGGATCACAAGTCCATTTTGGAGCAAGAACACCATCTTGTCTACATCTAAAATCTGCTTCCTCTTGAGCATTTGCTTGTACCTGTGTTTGTGGTTTTGGAGCTTCTTTTCCACATCCACTAAATAGTGTAGCGATAACTGCTACACTTAAACCTAGTTTCATTACTGTATTTTTCATATAGATTCCTTTTTATTTGATTGGTTTATTTTTCCATTTATAGACTTAAAGGGTGTTAAACTATTAACACTCAACTGAACTTACACTTGAAGCAGAAGTGTATCAAAAAAAATGTCATATTTATGTCAAAATGAAAATTTTTTAAAATACTGAAACAAATGAGTAAAATTTAAAATAAATCAAAATAGTAAATAAAAAAAGTGATCCAAATTAGAAAAGTAATAATTATACTAACCACAACACCAAATGCAGCTATATCTTTAGCTTGTTTGGCAAGTGGATGAAAATCATCAGTAACAAGATCTACAACTTTTTCTATTGAAGTATTTATCGCTTCTGCAAATAATGGTAAAAAAAGTGTAGAGAAAAGAATCATTTTAGACCAAATTGGTAATGCTAAAAAGTATAACCCACAAGTAAAGATAAGAAAAAAAGTGATCTCAATTTTAAATGCGTTTTCTTTTAAAAGAAATTTTAGTCCATCGACTGCATATAGAAAATTGTTTTTTAACGAATATTTTGGTTTCATATTTTTTACCAAATATATTTCATTTGAAGTGTATATTGATCCTCCATAACAACAGGAGCAAGCATTATGTTTGAAAACTCAGTAGTAAAATAGTAACTACTTAATGCTCCAAGTAGTGCACCAGCTAATACATCATGGGTATAATGTTTTTTTGCATCTACTCTACTCCATCCCGTATATGTTGCAGCAAGGTAAGCAGGTATTGCTTCTTTGAATCCATATCTTTTATGTATAAATGTTGCTGATTGAAAAGTAACAGAAGTATGACCTGATGGAAAAGATTGATTGTCACTTTTATCGGGTCTCTCTTCACTAACAGAATATTTTAATCCATACGTAGCGATTAAATTTATTCCAAATGATTTATAAAATTGCTCCCTTCCAACACTATCATCATTATAATAAGTTATACCATAAGCGTATGTTGGTACTAACACCAAAAATAGATCGCCAAGTTTTTCACTATTTGATTTTGTACCTTGTGCAAATGATACAATTGATGTTAATAAAACTAAAAGAAGTATTTTTGTAATTTTCATATGTAAAATATTTTCCTATTTTTAAATTAAAAGGTGTGTGATATTATCATGATTTTATTAATATCTTTATAATCACAAATTTAGACCATAAGAAAACAACCAAGAATAAGTATAAAGACCAAACTTCCATATTCGAAAAATTTAACTAACTTTTCATTTGAATTTGAACTCTTTCTTACATTTTTACTAAGATATGCTGTGATAAATATCACAAAACTCATTCCAAGGCTCATAAAAATAGCACTTACAAATCCTACAAAATAAACCCCCAGTCCCATCGTAAACAAAAAAACACTTATCGTCCCAGCACAAGGGACGATTCCAGCCGAAAGTATCACTCCAAGATCGGTGCTTTTTGTAGAACACCCTCCACATCCGCAACTTGAAGTATGCTCATGAAGATTTGGATTTGTAGTCGAAAATACCATCTGCTTTTTAAAACTATATTTTCTATACAAAACATATAAAGCGATAACAATGATAATAGCTCCACTTATTTTTGTAGCAATCAATTCAATATCATCAAAAATATTCGCAAAAAGCATATTCAAAATAAAATAGATCGTAACAGTTAAAATAAATGCACTAAATGTATGCACTACACCAATAAGAAGCGAAATACTCAAAGCTTTTTTCGTTGAATGATTTTCACTCAAAAAATAAGCACTAACAAGACTTTTCCCATGCCCAGGCCCAATCGCATGAAGCACTCCATACGCAAAAGAAAATAAAATAAGCCAGCTATATGAAAGAAGTGAATTTGTATCTTTTATGTGTTCTATGAGAGTTTTCATTTTATTTTTATACTCTTCAAGTTTTAGGCTCAAGATATCTAAAAACGAACTATTCTTATTTGTTTCTTCTATTACTTTAAGATTATTTGTATCAGAAACAAAATCAACTCTATCAAAGATTATTTCACCTCTATTAGAAGTAATTTTAAGTGTTTTTTCTCCATCATAATTTTTTAATATTATATCTTTTATGATAAAGTTAAAATTATTCCCAAGATCATAAAACTGAATCACAATCTTGTGTGATCCTTTTGGGACTATAGGTAAAGTAAAGCTGTACACAAAATCCATTGTATCATTTTCAAAAACTAGTTTTGATTCAATTGGCACAATCTTTTGAAGATCTTTCTGTGCTATTTTCAATTCATTTTGAATATAAGCAATTTGTGTCAGATAATTAAACCTTCCTAGATATTCTAGAAGATCATTTTTGATTGTTTTTTGCTCTTCATCTTCATAAATACTATTTTTATTAAGATCATATTGTTTAAGAGATCTAAGAAATTTTTGATCAAACTCCCACTTTATTTCCAAAAGTGTATTCGTTTTTGATGGTGTCATTTTCACTTCAATATGAACATTTGGAACTTCCATCTTACATAAGTTACAAGCATATATGTGTGTAATAAAAAAGAAAAAAAAAGCTATAAAAACTTTCATTTTTTTAGTTTCTCTAAACTCAAAAATCCAATAAGTCCAATAGCACTAACAATAATAATACTTGCTCCACTTGTAATATCATATAAATATGAAATTGCAAGTCCAAAAAGGGTAAAAATTGTTGATAATAACCCAGAAACTATCATCATCACTCCAAGTGAATTTGATAATTTTTCAGCGATATAAATTGGGATAGTAAGAAGTGCAATCACTAATATAAGCCCTACAACTTTAATTGCAACAACAATTGTAAGAGCAGAAAGTAAAAGGATCAATGTATAAAATAGTTTTACATTTATCCCCCTAAGTGATGCATACTCACTATCATAACTAACTGCTAAAATTTGTCTATAAAAAAGAGTTACAATAATTGTTATTAATCCTAATAATCCACCCATATAAGAAAGATCTTCATCACTTACAGCCAATATAGATCCAAAAAGATAACTCATAAGATCCACATTGTAACCAGGACTAAGATCAACTAATATGATCCCGATCGCCATCCCAATTGACCAAATAAGCCCTATAAAAATATCTATTTTATCTCTTTGGTGTAACGTAATAAATGCCATCAAAAGAGCAGCTGCACAAGCAAACAAAGAAGCGCCAAAAAAGATTGGAAGCCCAAAATAGATAGCAAGACCAATCCCACCATACGAAGTATGTGCAATTCCACCTGCTAAAAAAACCATACGATTGACAACAATAAGTGAACCTATAATCCCACTAGCAAAACTTACTAGCAATCCTGCTAAAAGCGCATTTTGTATAAATTCATAACTTAAGGCATCCAATAATGTTTCTAACATCCGCATCCTTTTTTATGTTCTACTTTATTTCCAAGCATTTGTAACATCTCTACTTCACAAAAGTGTCCACCATCAGGTTTTATTGTAGTATTAAAATCAACATTATGAAAAGTTAAAATTTTATTGATATGAGCCACTTTTGTAGCATATTTGAGGATAACAGAGATATCATGACTAACAACTATAATTGTAATAGAACGATTGAGTTCTTTTAAAAGATCATAAATCTGTTTTTGCCCATCGACATCGATACTTGAAGTTGGTTCATCAAGAAGCAATATTTTTGGATTTGCACAAAGTGCCCGAGCGATCATAACTCTTTGTCTTTGACCACCTGAGAGTGAACCTATTTTTTGATAAGCAAATTTATCCATCCCTACTTGTGCTAAAGAGCCCATAGCACAACTTATATCCTCTTTTGAGTATCCTACTTTAAAAATTTTTTTCCAATAAGGAAGCTTTTTGTTCTTATGATGATCAACATGCCCCATCATTACTACATCAATCACTCGAATTGGAAAATTTGTATTGATATTTGTGTTTTGAGGAACATATCCTATATGTGAAAGTTGCTTAGATGGTTTATTATCATATATTGAAATTGATCCCATTTTTAATGAATGTATCCCCAATATAAGTTTTAATAATGTCGATTTTCCACCACCATTGGGTCCAATGATAGCAAGAAAATCTTTTTCATCCACAGATAAATTGATATCTTCTAAAACTTTTTGTTTATCATACGAAAAAGAAAGATTTTTAATCTCTAAAATTGCCATTATACTTCTTTTAATTTTTTCGTATCATATCTATTTTTATATGAGCTTTTATTTATTTGCAACTGCTTTTGCAAGTGATGTTAAATTGTCACATACTTTAGGGTTCAGTGGACTTACTTTAACAACTGGCACTCCAACCTCTTTTGCTATTTGAGAAGCTACTTTTTCACTAAATTCTGGTGCTGTAAATACCGCTTTGACTTTCTCTTCTTTTGCTTCGGCGATTAAAAAAGCAATCTGTTTTGGTGTTGGATTTTTTCCACCAGCTTCGATGGCTAATTGTTCTAAGTTATAATCTTTTGCAAAATATCCCCACGCAGGATGAAACACCATAAATTTACTT
>CALMBI010000027.1 GCA_937860115.1 uncultured Arcobacter sp.
AAGAGAGTGGAAATCTTATCTCTAAAGGATTAATAGATTATGATGAGATGCTTACACCATTTGGCGGAATAAACCGTAACTTTTTTATTCCAGAACAGATCCTCTATAAAATCTCCCATCCAAATAAAAAAGATAAAAGAAAACAAAAAATTAAACTTGATATGCTCATTGGGGAGCAAGAGATTTTTGAACTCATTGAGCCAAAAAAAGATCTTGATGAAGTTGTCCTCAATCCAAAAACAGAAGAAACTTTAAAAGCACTTCTTAGACAAATGGATAAAACAGTGGTCAATCGCCTTAAAGATTGGGGGATCAAAGATAAAAGAAAAGGGATCGATGCAAGGATCATTTTTTATGGAGCAGCAGGTACTGGGAAAACTATCACTGCACTTGCTATCGCAAAATCAATGAAAAAGCAGATTTTGAGTTTTGATTGTAGTAAAATTCTTTCGATGTATGTTGGGGAGAGCGAAAAAAATGTACGAAAAATCTTTGATAGTTACAAAGAATTGTGCATCAAAACAAAATCTGAGCCTATTTTACTACTCAATGAAGCGGATCAATTTTTGAGTAACAGAGTCACTGGCAACTCAAGTGGTAGTGAAAAGATGCATAACCAAATGCAAAATATCTTTTTGGAACAAATTGAAAGATTTGATGGGATACTGATAGCTACAACAAACTTGCTTGATAGTATCGATAAAGCATTTAGCAGAAGATTTAACTATAAAATTGAATTTACAAAACCAACTAGTGAACAAAGAAAAAAACTATGGGAAAATATGCTCCCTATCACTTTACCAGTCGCTTCACCACTCGATACCGAAAAACTTTCACAGTACGATTTGACAGGTGGACAAATTGAGATGATTATCAAAAATACCGCTTACAAAATAGCTGTTACCGATGAGCCTATTTTTAGAACAGAAGATTTTATTGAGCAAATCGAAAAAGAGAAAAAGAATATGTTTGATAAAGAGCATAAAGTGGGATTTTTCTCATAACTCCTATTAGGAAACAATTTTTTGGAGTGTTACTTTAAAAGTAGCACCATCTTTTTCATTATAAGCTTCAATCGTTCCATCGTTACTCTCAATAATCTTTTTTGAAATACTGAGTCCTATTCCTATTCCCCCTGATTCTTTTGTTGTCACAAATGGATCGAAAATATTTGCTAGCAATTTTTCCTCGATCCCTCCTGCATTATCCCTAAAATAAACGATCACCTGATCCTCTGTTTCCTCGACATCAATCATAATTTTCCTGACTTGTGCGATAAGAAAATTCAAAAACAAGAATCGCTAAACAATGGG
>CALMBI010000028.1 GCA_937860115.1 uncultured Arcobacter sp.
TAAAAAGAGTAGCAGAATACAGCAAATTATTTGCACAATTATATGGACTTAGCGAAGAGGAAATAGAGATGTTAAAACAAGCAAGCCCAATGCATGATATAGGAAAAGTTGGAATACCTGATTCGATTTTAAACAAACCAGGGCGTTTTGATGATAATGAAAGGGAGATCATGAATACTCATGCCCAGCTTGGATATGATATGCTCAAACATTCACAAAGACCACTTCTTCAAGCAGCAGCAATAGTTGCATTTGAGCACCATGAAAAATGGGATGGAAGTGGTTATCCAAGAGGACTAAGTGGTGAAGATATCCATCTTTTTGGAAGAATCACAGCTCTTGCTGATGTTTTTGATGCACTTGGAAGTGATAGATGTTATAAAAAAGCGTGGGATGATGAGAAGATTTTTAATCTTTTTAAAGAAGAGAGTGGCAAACATTTTGAGCCAAAACTCGTAGAGCTATTTTTTGCAAATTTAGATAGATTTTTAAAAATCAGAGACAAATTTAAAGATATTGAATAATTTTTAAATAGTATTTAAAGTGTCAATAAAATATAAAATAAAATAATATTAATTATAAAAAAGATACAACAGAACTGTAAAAATTTTTATGCTTTTATGATCTTTTCATGAAACCAAAAATTATTATTATTTTATTTTTTCCACAATTATTTCACAATTCTTTTTTATACTTCGTAAAATATACAAACGAGGTGTAATATGAGAAAAGAGATTTTAGGAAGTTTATTTGTAGCTGGTTTACTTTTTGCAGGTTGTGGTAGTAGTGATACAACGACTGCTGATCCATCGATCAATGATGTGACTGTAGAAAGAGGTCCAGTATATGGGTCGTATGTAGTTGATGCAAATGGGCAAAGAGCTTATAACCTCTCATCAAATACCTATAGATTTAGAACGACTCCAGCCTATCCTATCACAGCTTATGGTGGCTATATCGATGTTAATCGTGATGGTGTGATTGATGGAAACGATACAGCTCTTGGTATTCCACTAAGTCTAAATGAGCAAAATAGAAATACACTCACCCTTGCTACAACTCTTGCAAGTATAAGTAGTGATCTGAAAAGTGAGATTTTAACTACATATGGACTGAGTGATGAGGATCTTTTTACTCTTACTCCAGCTACATCATTGGAAGTATCAGCTATCTCAGATGAAGTATTTAAATACTGTATAGAAAATAATATTTCTGTAGAAGATATCAATATTATAACATTGCAAAATACATTAAGAACTCAAATCCAAGCACGAATTGCTGATAATCTTACGAAATGGAATAATGGTGAAAGCTTAGTTGAAATCGCGACTGAAAATGAGATAGATCTTGTAGATGATTTAAATATCACATTAACTGATACTGATGCAAATTTAACAGAAGTAACCAATCTTTTAACTCAAAGTGCTACACAAACTTCAGACCCATCTGTACTTTTGGCTTCACTACCTGTAGCTACTTTAACAGAGGAACAAGAAGCTGGACTTATTTTTATGTATCAAGAGGAGAAAGTCGCAAGAGATGTTTACAATGCAATGTATGCAAAATGGGGAAGTAAAGTGTTTACAAATATTGCTAAATCGGAACAATCACATATGGATGCAGTGAAAGCAATTTTAGAAAAATATAACTTAGCAGTTCCAAGTGATACGGCTGGAGAATTTACAGATGCTGATTTATTAGCACTTTATAATACTTTAATAGCTTCTGGAAATGTTTCATCAAATGAGGCGATGAAAGTAGGGGTGTTAGTAGAAGAAACAGATATAGCTGATTTGATTGAGAGAATGAATGATGCACCTGAAGATATTAAAATCGTCTATCAAAATCTTTTAAATGGAAGTTACAATCATCTCAATGCTTTTAGTAAGCAAGTGTATTAATAATACACTTTACTTGCAAAGTAGAGAAAAAAAGCTTTTATTTTTTACTAAACATATCAATATATCTTGATATATTATAATTTATATGGTATAGTTTTAAAAAATGAAAAAAAGGATTTCAAATGGGTAAAAAAGTATTAGTTTTATGTACAGGAAATAGTTGCCGAAGCATTATCGCAGAAG
>CALMBI010000029.1 GCA_937860115.1 uncultured Arcobacter sp.
GATAGTATCGAGCTTTGCTTAAGTTTTCAGCAACCCATTTTTTTCATTAAGCCTAAACTTTCATCTTTATTGAAAAGTTCCATTTTCATTTTTACATATTCTTCTGCACCATCAATTTTTTCATTAAGCCAAGTTTTATCCACCATCAGAACAATCTAACAATAAAAGAAGGCAAAAACAGTCAAAGAGTAAGAATCTTCTTGATAGACTCATAAAATATAAAAAAGAAACCTTACGCTTCTTTATAGACTTAAGAGTACCCTTTACAAATAATCTAGCAGAGAGAGACTTACGAATGATCAAAGTAAAAGAGAAAATATCAGGTTGCTTTGCAAGCCTTAAAGGTGCACAGATGTTTCATAGAATTCGTGGATTTATATCAACAGTGAAGAAAAATAATAGATCCGTATTTGAAGAGTTACGAAATGCTATTAGAGGTAAGGTTTATCTACCTGAAATTATTGGGTGCTGAATGGTTACCATATTTATATCCCATAATAACAAAGATACAAATCAATAGTAACGCTGGGATATACCTATTTTGCAACTTCAAAATAGACAAGTTTTTTATATAATTCACCATGCTATATCATACAAAAAAACGCATTGTAGCGTATGACTTGAGTCAAAAAATTGGAATAACTATTTGAAATATCACGAGATCTGGTCACTATAGAATTCGAAATAAATGAAAATTCTCTATGCAAAAGCAAGCATAATGGCTTACTTAGCTACTTTTAGCAATTACAAGAAAAATTTAGTTGTTATTGGTTTATTTTCATAGATCCATTTTGTAGGAATAGATCAAATTCTTAGAAGAGTTCTCCCATATCTTACGAGCCATCCAATAAATAACAATATCCAAAGCCAAGCACTCAAATGCAAAAAACCCATAAAAATTGGTGAGTTATTTAAAAACAATAATGATGCGGTAATTCTTGCCATAATCACAATTTGAAGAATAATAAAAAGATATCTTGTCAGTTTATCTGCCTCTATTTTTTGAGCAGGCACGGCATGCCCCATCACTACACGGCTTCCAAATCCAACCAATAGGTTCCCTACAAATCCAATAGCAAAGATATGCATTGCTAACATCAAAGATGGTGTTTCTAAAACTGCTTCTAAAAATAAAACCATAAAAGCTATCTCAAGCCATACAAAAGCAACCATCAAAATAGTTAAAATTGCAGGTGCTTTTTGATAGATATTGAGATTGAAAATGATATATCCAAAAAATGCCATTGCCAATAAAGATGCAATTTTAAATCCTATTACAAATTCAAATTGAATAACAATCCCCAAAATCAGAAATAAAACCATCGAAATTTCAACCAAATATGTTGGTTTTTCCCACGGAATAACTTGTAAATTTACACTATAAAATGCTGGTATCATCCTTTGAGCAACTACAAAAACAAGACTTAGTAAGTAACTAAAAAAGATTAATTTAGACAAAGATTGGATAGATAGTACTTCTGCAAAAAGTAAAGCTCCCCCTAGAAAAAGTAATAGATTCAGGCAAATACTCTCTTTTTTATCAAATGCCTTACCATTTTTGATTGTCTTATAAAAAATAACATTAAAATAAAATATTGTTAATGAAATAATGATTTTTCCAAACTCATCAAATCCAAATAAACTCATCACTATCCCAAATTGAAAAACGATCCACGGTATAGTATATTTTTGTTTATCAATTATTTTACTCGCTGTATATTTTGGGATAACAGTGATTAAAAATCCTAAAAATGCATTTGTAAAAACACCAAATATAAGTCCAAAACTATGAATCAAATGGAAATCAAATGAGGTACTTTTGATAAAAGAGATAAATGTTGCAACCATTATCGCAATAGCAAAAAACACAGCCGATGAGAAAAATAACTGGTGTGCCTGTGATGTAAACTTCATCCACCAACTTTGCGGTTTTTGAGGAGTTAACGGCATAAAATCGTATGATGTTGAAAAAGCCATTTGAAACCCTTTTTAAAAAATTTTGATACTTGAGAGAATCTAAAAAATTAAAAACCGAAATATCTTTGTTTTATTTTTGGAGGAGTTACATCGAAAGTCTATCTTGGTTCTCGGTTTTTAATCTTTGGAAGTATAATCGATTCGATACCAAATATCTTTGACCACCGTCAAATTTTTTATTAAGTACCACCAACCAATAAATCACTAAAAAGTAGTTTTAGAAGTATTCTAGTGTGAAGAAGAATTTTGAAATCGTATATTATACGATGATAAATTTTGATGAAGCAATAGGATACTTATCATAATCTTGATATAAGTCATTTGTAACTTTTTTCAAATTTGATACAATATTTCATTATAAGCTATAAAAATTTAAGAGGAATACCTTATGCAAAAGATTGAAATATAAACATTTAACCATAGAAGAAAGGTATCAGATTTCTGCTTT
>CALMBI010000030.1 GCA_937860115.1 uncultured Arcobacter sp.
AAGCCAAATTTTTGTAAGTTTTGTCATTAGGAAAAAATACTATTTTTGCTCTTTATAATCAAAATAAAAACAAGCAATCAAAGAGTTTTTCTTTTTCATAATAATTGCAGTAATAACCCCTGCAATATAGATTGAACCAATCGCAATCAATGAAGCAAATGACAAACTAGAAAGTCCACTCAAACCCTCTCCAACTGTACATCCAAGAGCCAAAATCCCTCCAAATCCCATAAGTGCTCCACCTACCATCTTAAGCCACAATTTTGGAGGATGAAAACCTGTTGTATCACACATCTGTTTTTTTGCATATTTTTTATTGAAAAGCGAAGAGATAAAAGCTCCAATCATCACACCAATCATTACTAAAACAGGAAATAAAATGATCGAAGAGCTAAAATTTGTATAGCTATATTCGATCACTTTCCCAAGCGGATACACAAATGATAAACTTTGTAAAGACTCTTCCCAAAAAAATTCATTGATAAAAAAGTGTGTTACAAACCATCCTAAAGCGATCACCAATCCAATCAAAAGTCCATCCCAAATCTGTAAAATATTTTTTGGATTTTTGAGTAATACGACTAACGTGATCCCTAAAAGCGAAACGATCAAGATCTGTGAAAGGTGTAAAGTTGTCTCAACTTGAAAGTTTACCACAAAAGGATTAGTACGGATCACTTCTAAAATCTCACCTAAAAATGAATAAGTAATAAATGAAAATATCCCCAATGCAAGAAGGATAAAAAAAGAATCCTTTTCACCTTGCACAAGTTTGATAAGGTGTCTGCTACTACACCCATCACTAAGCATCATCCCTATCCCAAAAAGAACCCCACCAAATGCTATAAAAAGATAATTGATATTTTGAAAATATCTCGAATCTTCAAAATCGATCTCATATTTTTGACCAATATATTGTGTGGCTACAATCGCCACAATCATCGCCATCACCATCGATGCTGTTCTTTTTGTTTGTTTAAAAAGGATAAAATCCTTAATCCCACCACTAAAACAAAATTGTTCTCTTTGAGCAATAAATCCATACAATAATCCAACCACCAATGGTAGATATAAAAAGAGTTTTTCTTCACCTAATTGAAGTAAATAATCCACTATTATCTTTATCCTTATATAATTTTTTGTGATATTATCAAAATAAGATAAAAAAAGTCTTAATATATTTTGACAATAAAAAAAGCTAGAGCAAACACCCTAGCTTTAACGATCAACTCTATAATTTAACCTAATTAGTTGATAACTGTGGATTATTTGCCACTATCTCTCTTGTTATCTTGTATGAACAAAATTTTGGTCCACACATTGAACAAAATTCTGCTTCTTTAAATACATCTTGAGGCAATGTCTCATCATGAAACTCTCTTGCTTTATCAGGATCAAGTGCAAGTTCAAATTGTTTGTTCCAGTCAAAATTGTATCTTGCATCACTCATCGCATCATCTCTATCTCTAGCACCTTTTCGCCCTCTTGCGATATCAGCTGCATGAGCTGCAATTTTATACGCAATAATCCCATCTCGTACATCTTGTGAATTTGGTAAACCCAAATGCTCTTTTGGTGTCACGTAACAAAGCATAGAACATCCATGCCAACCACCAACAGCAGCTCCAATAGCACTTGTAATATGATCATATCCAGCACCAATATCACTAACAAGTGGTCCAAGGATATAAAATGGTGCTTCATGACAATATTCTCTTTCAAGTTTCATATTTCTTTCAATTTGATTGAGTGGAACATGCCCAGGACCCTCTATCATCACTTGCACATTTCGTTCCCAAGCTTTAAGGGTTAGTTCCCCTAAAATTTTAAGTTCATTGAGTTGAGCTTCATCACTTGCATCTGCTAAACATCCTGGTCGTAAACTATCCCCTAAAGAGAGTGATACATCATATCTTGCACAAATATCTAAAATATCATCAAATGCCTCATAAAATGGATTTTCTTTGTGGTAATGCATCATCCAAGATGCCATCAAACTTCCACCTCTTGAAACTATCCCCATCTTTCTTTTTGCGATATTTGGCATATTTTCTAGTAAAAATCCAGCATGAATAGTAAAATAACTCACACCTTGTTGTGCCTGTTTTTCTAAAGTTTTTAGCATAGTTTCAATATCGAGATTGTTTACATCTCCACCACAATCATGGATTATTTGATAGATTGGAACAGTTCCAATTGGCACAGTTGAGTGCTCAATTACAGCTTCTCTAATACTATCCAAATCCCCACCTGTACTTAGATCCATAATCGTATCAGCACCATATTTTAAGCAAACATCAACTTTATCAATCTCCCCTTGAATATCACTTGCAAGTGCAGATGAACCAATATTGGCATTGATTTTACACGTTGATTTTATCCCTATTGCCATTGGATTTAAATTTGTATGATTTACATTTGCAGGGATGATCATCCTTCCTCTTGCTACTTCACTTCGTACTAATTCAACATCAATATTTTCTACGTTTGCAACATACTCCATATGTGGCGTAATGATCCCATTTTTTGCATAATACATTTGAGTTCTTACAGGATCATTTTTGTGTTGTTCTAGCCATTCTTTCATTTATTTATTCCTAATTATGTTTTAAAATTTCTGGATTATATGGAATTGAACCATAAGTTTTTCTTAGTCTTTTTTTTTAGTCCAGCTAAATAATAGCAAATAAAATAGTTGTATTATCTAAGATATGATATATTTCCACAATGCGAAAATACACACTTCTTGACAATCCTATTGTTAGTTTTATCACCTTTTTTTTCGTGGTTCTTTCAAGTATATTTTTACCTGTTCATTTTGTATCTGTGTTACTTATTGGAATAGCTTATACTATATTTGCAAAATCTCTTGAAGAAGAAAATTATATTCAATTAGGTTTTATGGTTTTGTCTTTTAGTTTTGTTGAACTTTCTCAAGGATTACAACTTTTTTCCCTTACGCTCCTTTGTTTTTTTATTTATCTCATAATCGCTCCGCTTTTAAAAAATGCTCTTGCAGCAGAAAAATTAGTTGCACTTATTATTGTACTTATTTTTTATATCGGGACACTCACTGTGTATAACTTTAGTGAGACGATTAGCTTTGATCTAGTTGTAGTACTTATCATCAATTATTTTATTGATATTGCTATTTTAGGACTTCTTTTATGAATAGAGTTTGGATAGTTATCTATTTTGCAATAGCAATTAGTGTACTGATACTTATTCGAGTTTTCACATTAAGTATTGGAAAAAATGAATACTACGAAAAACTCTCTGATAATAACTACCTTAAAAGAGAATACACAGCACCACCAAGGGGAGCTATCACCGATAGAAATGGGGAATACTTAGCGATCAATAATATTGGATTTAGGATCACTGTAAAACCACACTTACGAAGTCCAGATACGATCGATGATCTACATAATATTTTTAAAATGATCGAAAAATATTTTCCGCAATATTCCTTTAAAGATCTAGAAAAAAAATATGAAAAAGAGGATGGAATTTATAACCATGAAGATATCGTTTTAGTAGAACATATCCCTTATGATGATTTTTTTAAATATTATCCTATTTTTAATTCAAACGACTATATTGAGATCAAACCCTCTACAAGTAGATTTTATCCTTATGGAAGTATAGGTGCTCACTTTTTAGGTTACACTGGTCGTGTATCGATTCCAGACATCGATAAAGATGAAAATCAAAAACATTTTGAATCAATTGGGAAAAGTGGAATAGAAAAATATTATAATCATTGGCTACAAGGTACTTTAGGGGTTAAAACGATTAAAGTGAATTCGGTTTATAAAATCGTTGGAGTTGCAAGTGACACACCACCTCTAGCACACGATATCCAAACTACTGTTGATATCAGATTGCAACAATATATCCATGAACAATTTGGAGATCAAGCAGGTGCTGTTATAGTAATGGATGTCCAAAATGGGGAGATTTTAGCTGGAGGCAGTTTCCCTGAGTTTGATAATAATATTTTTGTCAATGGTGTAAGTCATGAAAATTGGCAAAAGATTATGAATGACTTTAATCATCCATTTCCTAATAAAATGGTAAATGGGAAATATCCCCCAGGATCTGTGATCAAAATGGGAACAGCACTCTCACTCCTAGAAAATGGAGTCTCACCTGATACAACTGTTTATTGTACAGGTTCAATGCCTCTAGGGAATCGAAATTTTAGATGCTGGAAATCTGAAGGGCATGGAGAAGTAAACTTTGTAAAAGCGATACGGGAGAGTTGTGATGACTTTTTTTATAAAGGGAGTCTTAAAATCGGTGTCGATGCAATCCATGATACTTTAGCAAAATTTGAATTTGGAGAACTTACAGGTATCGATCAACCAAATGAATCTAAAGGGGTCAATCCAAATAAACTATGGAAACAAACAACCTATAAACAACCATGGTATCAAGGGGAAACTGTTGTATCTTCTATCGGTCAAGGGTTTTTAAATGTTACACCTATCCAAGTTGCAAGATATACAGCAGCCCTTGCAACTGGAAAACTTGTCACTCCACATTTTTTAAAAAATAAAAAAGATCTTACAGAAAAACCTATTGCTATATCGGGAGGCTATCTTGCTATTGCAAGACAAGGGATGTATGAAGTGACCAATGGAGGTGGTGGAACAGCTACTGGAAGTGTCGCTCACTCAAAAATCACAATAGCAGGAAAAACAGGAACAGCTCAAGTGGTTGGGATTCCACAATCTGAGAAAAAAAGAATGCAAGAACATGAAATGGAGTACTACCAAAGAAGCCATGCTTGGCTTACAACCTATGGACCATACAAAAATCCAAAATACAGTGTCACTATCTTAGTAGAGCATGGTGGACATGGAGCTAGTGCAGCAGGTGATATCACAGCCAATATCTACAATAAGATGTTAGAACTTGGCTATTTTGATCAAAATAGCACAAAATAATCTTTAAGTACCTCCAACTAATAATCAAAACTCTTTTGGATCTTCAAGAGCAATCTTTAAAGTATCTAAAAACTGATCTCTTGAGATGATTGAAGCACCTAAACTTTCCAAGTGCTCACTTGGCACTTGACAATCAATAAGACGAAAATCCTTTTTTTTGAGATGTTCGATCAAATGATAAAGTGCTACTTTGGAAGCATCTGTTTTTAAAGCAAACATACTTTCACCGCAAAAAATATCTCCTATCACAAGGCCATACCCTCCACCTACAAGTTCATTATTATAATATGCTTCAAATGAATGAGCAATCCCCTCATCAAAGAGTGTACAATATGCTTCAACAATCTCCTCTTGGATCCAAGTGTGATCTGTGTAGTTACGAGTGATATTTTTGCAATTTTCTACTACAGCTCTAAAATTTGTGTCAAATTTGATCTCAAAAATCTCTTTTTTGATCGTTTTTGCAAGATTTTTTGAGATTTTAAAATCGTTTAGATAGAGAACCATTCTAGGATTTGGCGACCACCAAAGGATTGGGTCTTCTTTATTGTACCATGGGAAAATACCACTACGATAAGCACTTAAAAGTCTATTGTATGACAGATCACCTCCATAAGCCAAAAGTCCCTCATCACTGGCAAATCTTGGATTTGGAAAACTAAGACTATAAGGGTTCAAAGGTCGTATCATCATGTATGTACCTTTTTGAGATCATCTGGAGTATTTAAATTAATAAACTGCTCACTATCTTCAAAATAGATAATGCGAGTTTTGAGTTTTTGACTCAAGAGATGATTTATTTTATGGTTATCGTTTTGTAACATCTCCTCAATTTGAGGGATAATGTTTCTATCAAATATCCCAATAAGATTATGAACTTTGTGAGTATCAGCACAAATTGTCACATCATAGTTCTCATTTGAGTTTGCTATCATTTGTACTATTGTATCTTCTTTTACAAAAGGAGAATCAACAGGAATAATAAAAACTTTTTGGTTTGAAAGTGTTTTCAAAATTGAACTAAGTGCTACCATAGGAGAATATATCTTACTGCTATCATAGATGATATTGCAGGGAAAATCAAACTTATCTACTTTAGAAGAAATAAAGATATTTTGAAAAATATTTGAAAGTTTTTTGTATTGGAACTTTATAAGTGTTGTTTCGTTTTGAAAAGAGAGAAGTGATTTATCACTTCCCATTCGTTTACTTTGTCCCCCTGCTAAAATGACGCAGGGGATATTTTTTATTTTTGTTGCTATATTCATGTGGAGCATTATAACAAACAAATTACAATTTTTTGAAAAATTTCAATAGCATTATATTGAGATTTTGTTACTATACTCCAAAAATACAGTATGGAACTATAATGACAAGATATCCTCTATGGGTCGTTTTACGGCAATATAAAAGATGGTGTAAAATATTTTAAAGAAGCAAGAGTCACACATTATCTTATCAAGTCTCAAAATGAGAATTCTATAAACCTAATAGCAACAGTCAAAGGACAATATCAAAATAATTATAATCAAAAAATTCATATAACAAATGAAAATAATAAAGTAAGAATTTCAGGAAATTGTAATTGCCCTGTGTCATACAACTGCAAACATGTTATGGCTGTTTGTCTTCAACTAGCTCATGATCAAAAAACGAAAGATCCCTTATATGAGATTAACAAATGGCTTGATATCACACTACGAACTACACAACACACTAGAAAAACTGAGAGGATCAATGAGGAGTATTTTTTAATTTATAAAATATTTGAAAAACGAAATGTAGAGTACAGTGATATAGCTTTTTATAAAACAAAAATGCTCAAAAATGGCTCTCTTGGGAAAGGGATCAAAATTGAGCTCCATAATCTAACTTATGGGCATAATCATTATGATATCAAATCAGCACTTGATAGTGAGATTTTAGAACTTTGTGGAGCTAGACTCAACAAATATGGACACTACAGCGCAATGTTAGTTGGATCCCTTGGGTATCTTATTTTACAAAAACTAATTGAGTCAAAAAGATGTTTTTGTGATGATTCACTAGAACCCATTAAGATCTCAGATGAGATCAAATCTATCTCTTTTTGGTGGGAAAATATCAATTTAAATAGTTCTAAAATAGCCTCTAATCTCACTAAAAATCAACTCCTACTCAATACAGATCCACAAATGATTTTGGATTTTGAAACAAGACTTTTGTATCACACTGATAAAAAATATGATCAAAAACTCATATCTGCACTACAAGAATCTCCACTATTTCCAACTGAAATCACCGAAAAACTCTACGAAAAACTTCATACCCACTGTGATACTCTACCACTCTCATTGCCCCACACGATAGAAAAAAAAGTGATCGATTCTACGCCTCAAGTGGTTTTAAAAATCTTCACTTATTTTGATGAAGATCGAAGATACTATATGGCCAGCCTCTATTTTGATTATGAGGGAGAAATTTTAGCTCACCATCTTTTAGGTGAAAAATCGAGCTTTATCAAAAATAAGATTGCAATTGAGATAATAAGAGATCTTCCTTTTGAAGAGAGTGCTAAAATGAAGATGATAGAGTTTGGCTTTGAGCTTTTTATAGAGAAATTTGTAGGGTTTGCTGCACCCCTTTTCGTATGGGAAGAGTTTTTAGATCTCCATACAAAAGAGCTAGAAAATGAGGGTTGGAAGATAGAGTTTGACCAATCGTTTCACCTACAATTTATCAAAGATTATGAGATCGAAATGGAGAGTTCTCAAGATGAAAGTAATGACTGGTTCTCTTTGACATTTGAGCTTAAAATTGGAGGAGTATCAAGACCACTTGCTCCACTTCTAGCACCACTTTTAGAGCAATATGATAGCTTTGAAGAGATCCCACATAGTATCAATCTAGAGATTGAACCAGATAGATATGCCAATGTACAAAAGGAGGAGTTTGCTTCTATTATCAAGACAATCTTTGAGCTTTTTGATAAGCAAGATGAGGATGGTGTACTTAAAATCGCTCCGTATGATGCTCATCTTTTAGATTTGGATGAGGATATTATCTGGAAAAGAGAAAAAGAGCTCAAAGAGTTATCAAAAAAACTCAAAAATTTTGAAGGTATCAAAGAGGTGATCCCTCCTAAAGAGCTTAATGCAACTTTACAAGAATATCAACAATTTGGACTTAATTGGCTTGGATTTTTGGATGAGTTTAATTTTTGTGGAATCTTAGCTGATGATATGGGGCTTGGAAAAACTTTACAAACCTTAGCCCATATTGCCAAACTAAAAGAGGATGAGAAACTAAGTTCACCTACTTTGATCATTATGCCAACTTCACTTGTTGCAAACTGGAAAAATGAGGTTAAAAAATTTACACCAAATCTTAGTTTTTTGGCACTTCATGGCAATGAACGATTTGATCACTTTGAAACAATTGGAGAGTATGATCTCATCTTTACAACCTATACACTGATCACAAGAGATTTTGATGAGTTAGAAAAATACCATTTTGAGTATATTATCCTTGATGAAGCACAAAAAATCAAAAATCCAAAAACAAAAGTAGCGATGTTAATCAAACAACTCAAAAGTAAAAAAAGACTAGCGCTAAGTGGTACCCCTATCGAAAATCATCTAGGAGAACTTTGGTCAATCTTTAGCTTTTTGATGCCTGGATTTTTAGATACTGCTAGTGCTTTTAGAAATATTTTTCAAATACCGATCGAAAAAGAGCATAATAAAGAAAGAAATGAACTCCTTAATCGTAAAATCAAACCATTTATCTTACGACGAACAAAAGAGGATGTTGTTTTAGAATTGCCAGAAAAAACAGAGATCATCAAATACACATCTTTTGAACCAAAACAAGCCAAGCTCTATGAAACAATCCGAGTCACAATGGAGCAAAAAGTAAAAGAAGTAATCTCTAAAAAAGGGCTAAATAGATCCCGTATCACTATTTTAGATGCACTATTAAAACTACGACAAGTGTGTTGTGATCCATCATTATTAAAACTCAAAGAAGCTCAAAAAGTAAAAGATTCTGCAAAAGTAGAACTCTTTATGGATCTTATCGAGGAGCTTTTAGAGGAGAAAAGAAAAATCTTAGTCTTTTCACAATTTACATCTATGCTTGAGATCATTATGAAAAAACTTTTTGAAAAAGAGATCAAATTTTCAATCCTAACAGGTTCTACAACCAATAGAGAAGCAGCAATTGAAGAGTTTACAAGTGGAAGAGCTGATATATTTTTAATTAGTCTCAAAGCTGGTGTGTTGGGCTCAATCTTGTAGAAGCTAATACTGTAATCCACTATGATCCTTGGTGGAATCCTGCTGTTGAGAGACAAGCTACCGATAGGGCTTATCGTATAGGACAAACAAAAGCTGTTTTTGTTTATAAGCTTATTGTGGAAAATAGTATCGAACAAAAGATTTTAGAACTCCAAAATAAAAAACAAGCGATCCAAAATGGAATTTTTGGGGAAAATACAGAAGATGATAAACTTTTTAGTGGAGATGATCTAGTAGAGTTATTACGATTGAAATAAAAAAATAGAAGAAAAAAATTTTTTTCTTCTATTTATATCTGTTAAATAGTAGTTGGATCTGTAATATATCCGCTAATTGCACTTGCAGCTGCCACTGCACTATTACTTAGATAGACTTTTGAGCTTCTACTTCCCATTCGTCCAACGAAGTTTCTATTTGTTGTAGAGATACACACCTCTCCATCACCTAAAATCCCCATATATCCACCAAGACAAGCTCCACAAGTTGGATTTGATACAACCGCACCTGCATCAACTAAAGTATCGATATATCCTAATTTTGTCGCTTCTCTTAATATCTTTTGAGTTCCTGGAGTTACTATCATCCTTACATGACTTGCAACTTTTTTCCCTTCCAAAAGCTCAGCAGCAACTTTTAAGTCACTAAGTCTTCCGTTTGTACAACTTCCAATAAATACTTGGTCAACTTTGATATTATCTTTTACTGCTTGACTCATAGAGTGTCCATTTTCTGGTAAAAATGGGTAAGCAATAACTGGCTCAAGATTTGCTACATCGATTTCAAGAACTTGACAATATGTTGCATCATCATCGCTATAATGGATTTTTGGCTCACTTCTAAGCCCACCATTTGCTTCTTTTCTTTGTTCTAGAAACTCTTTTGTAATCTCATCATAAGCTACTATTCCAGATTTTGCTCCAGCTTCAATAGCCATATTACAAAGTGCAAATCTATCATCCATTGTTAAATAAGGGATTGTATCACCTGTAAATTCTAATGTTTTATATAAAGCTCCATCAACACCAATCATTCTAATGATTTCTAAAATTAAATCTTTCCCTGTAACAAACTCTTTTGGCTTTCCACTAAATACAACTTTAATAGATTCAGGAACTTTAAACCAGTTTCCACCAGTTACCATTGCAAATGCTAAATCTGTACTTCCCATACCTGTAGAAAATGCCCCTAAAGCTCCATGTGTACAAGTATGACTATCCGCTCCGATGATTACATCACCAGGTAATACTAGCCCTTTTTCAGGTAAAAGTGCGTGTTCAATCCCCATATCTTTTTCATCAAAAAAGTTTTTAAGATTGTGTTTTACTGCAAAATCTCTTGAAATTCTTGCTTGATTTGCTGAAGCTATATCTTTTGCTGGAATAAAGTGGTCAAGTACGATACAAAACCCATCAGGATTTGCTAGTTTTGTCGCTCCACTCTCTTCAAAAGCATGAATAGAGATAGGAGTTGTGATATCGTTTCCTATGACCATATCTATTGGACTTCTTACGATTTGTCCTGCATAGACTTTTTCTCCAACATGTTCACTAAAAATTTTTTCTGTTATTGTTTGACCCATATTTTCTCTTTTTGTTTAATTTATTTTTCTTGAATTTCGCGGATTATATCAAATCTTACCTAAATCACTTTTTTAATGATATCTGCAATCCGAAAACTGTTGGCATAAATAGTATAAGTATAAGGGATACTTCCTCCTGTTGGCATAAAACTTCCATC
>CALMBI010000031.1 GCA_937860115.1 uncultured Arcobacter sp.
GGTGGTTATTTTACTGTAGAAATTGGGTTATTTTATTTGTCGTCGGATTTACCTATTCAAAATGGAAGTGAATCGATCTCTTATACTTACAATGAACCAACTATTTTTTATCCCTATATACGAGATATCGCCATCTTAGCAAAACAAAATGGACTCAAAAATATTTTTGTCACAAACGGATTTGAATCAGATGAGGTACTTCATGATATGGTAAAACTTATCGATGCAGCTAATGTTGATCTAAAATCATTTGATCCAAAATACTACAAAAAAGAACTTGGTGGAAATCTAGACAAATTAAAAGAGAATCTTAAACTTTTTAAACGATTAGGTATATGGATAGAGGTAACCACTTTAATTATCCCATCTATCAATGATAGTGAGTCTGAACTTGATGCAATCGCTACATTTATTTCCCAAGAGTTAGGAAAAGAAACACCGTGGCACTTAAGTGCATTTCATCCTGATTATAAACTTTTAGATATTGAACGAACTCCAATTGAAACGCTTAAAAACGCTTTTAAGATTGGTAAATCAAAAGGGTTGCATTATGTTTATATGGGAAATGCAGGGCTTGAAAATAATACATATTGTAAAAAATGTGGGGAAGTTGTATTAGATCGAGTAACTTACAATACAATCAAAGATAATAGAAAACATGGGATTTTGTGCTCAAAATGTGGTGAAAAGCTTGATGGTGTATTTTACACGACAAGAGATATGAATTTTGCAGGGAGTTTCTATAGCAATAGTTGTGAAGAGATAATAAAACAATTTAACCACTTTGATCATCTACTTGCCAATTCAAATTTCAAACCACCACAAAATATGAAACCAAAAGCTATTATCGTGCCACATGCAGGATATATTTATAGTGGATTTACAGCAAATGTAACTTATAGCCTTTTAAAAAAGATCAATCCTAAAAGAGTTTTATTAATTGGTCCATCACATAGAGTCCGATTTGATGGTGGAAGTGTCGCTATGTTTGATAGATACAAAACTGTTTGCGGGGATATTAAAATAGATAAAGATTATGGTCAAGCTCTTCTTCGCAATTTTCTATTTTTAAGATTTTATCCTGATGCCCATTTTGAACACTCAACAGAAACACAAAGTTTATTCATCAAAAAAGCTTTTCCAAAATCGCAGATTATTGAGATAGTATATGGGAGGGTTGATTTTACTGATATTGCTAAAGTGATCGATTTTGCTTTCAATGATAAAGATACTTTTATAGTTATAAGTACAGATCTTAGCCATTTTTATGATCAAACAAAAGCAAATCAACTTGATTCTATTTGTCTTGAAGCGATTGCAAAACTTGATCTTGATATCTGGGCTAAAGGTTGTGAAGCATGTGGGAGGGTAGGAGTAAAAGCTCTACTTACTATTGCAAAAGCAAAAGGTTTATCTTCAAGACTCCTTGATTATAGAACAAGTTTTGATGTGACTAAAGATAAGGAAAGAGTAGTAGGTTATACAAGTGCTGTGATCTATTAGATCACATAATCACTTACTTTACTATATTCTGTTACTTGTTTGATAAACTCAACTACTTTTAGATGTTCTGGATCAACCGCATAACTATTAAGATCCTCAACACTGTCAAATGTTGTATAGATTGACATATCCATTGCTCTTGGAGCACTATCAAAATTGATCCCGATTTCGATCCCTTTTAACTCACTAATCACATTTGGAAGTACTGATAGCATCTCTTTTGCTTTTTGGATATTTTGCTCTTTATTCTCTTCATGAAATTTAAATAATACAATATGTTTTATCATTTTTTACTCCTCGATTTTGATCTGCTATAGTATCCAAAATCGATTAAAATCTCTAAATTTAAACCTTTTTTGGTACAATCTTTGTTCTATATAATAAAGGGGATTTTAAAAGTGGTGTATATCTTTTTGTATCTGTTTTTAGAGGTGATGGTAACAACCTATTTTGCTTCTATACTTGGTGGATTTGCAACTTTTTTAGAGATTATCATCACCGCATTTATAGGGATTTTTTTACTCAAAAATTTCAAATTTTCACTTATGATGAACATTAAAGCACTCACACAAGGGGAGATCACTCAAGAGGATTTTATCAAACAAAATGTAGCCAATGCAATTGGAGCAATCTTGCTTATTATCCCTGGATTTTTAACCGATATCATAGGTATTTTTTTACAATTTGGTATTCTTACAAGAATCCTTACTAAAGTATTCACTTTTAAAGTAGCTCCAAAACAAAACCAAACACATAATGAAAACAACTTTTATTATGAAAATCAAAACTTTACTTATACACAAAAAAGGAGATATGATGATGATGAGATTATCGATGTTGAAGTCATTGACGATAGTAAGTCTATTAAGCATTCATAGTTATGCAGCAAGCAGTGATCTAGAAAAAAAACTTTTTTTCTATGAAAAACAAAGGATAACAGCTAATCCACAAGTGCAACTAAAAGATCTTAAACTTACATTTTCAAAAAAATTAGAGAACAATTGGACAGGGTATCTTTATACGATCTCTTTAAATTTTAAAGGGAAAAATATCACTACAAATGATGTGCTTTTTTCAAATGGAAGTGAAGTAACAAGCGAACTTAAAAAAGTAAGTGGATTTGATTATAAACGAATGATGCACCCTACTTTAGGAAATGAATACTATAACAAGAATAAACTAATTGCTGGAAATCCAAATGCAAAAAATAAATTGGTTGTATTTAGTGATCCACTATGTCCAAACTGTACATCGACACTTCCAGAGTTAATAGATGACGTGAAAAAGAATAGTTCTAGCTTAGCACTTTATTACTATTCGTTCCCACTAGAGATGCATCCAACTGCAAAAACACTTGCAAAAGCAAGTATTCTAGCAGAACAAAAAGGAATCAAAGATGTAGCCTATAAACTTTATACTGGTAATTTTGACAAATTTTTTGATCCATACGAATCAAAAGATAATCAAAAAACACTTGATGCTTTTAATAAAGTATTTAAAACATCATTTACTATGGGAGAAATCAATCATCCAACGATCGAAAAAATCTTAGCAGATGATATGAAGATGGCTGATAAAGCTTTTGTTAATGGAACACCTACACTTTTTTATAATGGAGAAATCGATCCAACAAGAACTGGATACAAAAGGAAAATAAAATAATGGATAAAATTGTAATAGCAACAAGAAGAAGTGACCTTGCTCTTTGGCAAGCATATTTTGTAAAAGAAAAAATTGAAACTGCTTATCCAAATATGGAAGTGGAGCTTAATCTTATCACATCAAATGGTGATAAAGTACTAGATGTTCCTCTTGCACTTATTGGTGGGAAAGGACACTTTACAAAAGAACTTGAAGATGAAATGCTTGCTGGTAATGCTCATATGGCTGTTCATAGTCTTAAAGATGTCCCAACATTTATTCCTGATGGACTTGAACTTGTAGCTATTACGGAGAGACAAGATCAAAGTGATGTTTTTTTATCACATAAATATTCTAGCCTTGAAGAGCTTCCACAAGGAGCTGTTGTAGGTACGACTAGTCTAAGAAGAAGAATGCAACTTTTGCAAAAAAGACCTGATTTAAAAGTACAAGATTTAAGAGGTAATGTCAATACTCGTCTTAGAAAATTAGCTGAAAATCAATACGATGCGATTATTCTTGCTTTTATAGGGCTTCATAGACTTGATCTTTTAAAAGATATCCCATTTGTTCAAAAATTACCACTTTCAATGATGATTCCACCTATGGGACAAGCAGCACTTGGGATTGAGATTATCACTGGAAATGAAAAAGTAAGAGAGATCGCTATGATATTAAATGATCAAAATACTTTTATTTGTACACAAGTTGAAAGAGATTTTATAGCAAGTATTGGAGCTGGATGCTCTGCACCAGTTGCTTGTAATGCTACAATAGATGGTGAAACAATCACTCTTCAAACAATGATTGGATATCCTGATGGTACAAATATATTGTATGAAACATTATCTGCTCACCTTAATGAGTATTTAACTTTAGGTTCTAAAATGGCACAGTTAATGAAAGATCATGGTGCTCTTACGATCTTAGAAAATGCCCCAACTTTAGCTTTTAAAGTTACAAGACCTGAAAGAATTTAAAGGATAAATTGATGGCAGAATTAAATGAAAATCAGATCCAAGATGTAACTGCTGAGATCTTAGAGCATATGATGGCTCCAAAAAACTATGGGCAAATGGAAAATCCAACTTGTACGGGTATGGGAGTCGATACAAAAACAGGTGAATTTGCACTTATCTATCTTCAGCTTGGTAATGATGATCTCATTGAAGATATCAAATATGGGTGTAATGCTTGCCAAGATACTGTAATCGCAGGATCACTTTTTACAGAGATGATTAAGGGGATGAATCTTACATATGCAAAAGATGCAGCAAGAAGACTTGAAAATAAGCTTTCTGATGCACCTGCACGGCAAAGAGCTTGTTCTATGATGGTTATCAAAGCTTTTGATGCTTCTTTGCTTCATAAAGCTTCAAAAGAAGCTGGAGGAAGTGAAGATATGTGCTCATTAGAATTAGCTGATTCTTGTGAAGGAGTCGAAAATTTGGAGGATACTAATGAAGCTAAATGAGATCTATCAAGCTAAACATGAGCTATGGCTCAAAATTCTTTTTTCTTCATTTAGTATTAGTGATGAGAAGATAAAAAATGAACTGTATGAAATTTCACAAATTGAATTTCGTCATCTCAAATGGTTAGGTAACCACTTAAGAGAGCACCAAGTCGAATACAACTACGAAAGATTTGCAATAGATTTTGCTAAAAATAGTAGTTTTGAAGTGTTTGAGTATCTCATTTCTCAAATACAATTAGTAATGAAAAATTATGATTTGGAAAATCCACTATTTGCTCGTATTGTAAGTGATGAATATTATTTTATTACAAAACTGACAAACTATTTTAAAACCACACAAAACATATCTATAAAAGCATTTAATAAAGAGAGAATCTACCAGAATAAAATCCTCTCAAAAGAGTCAATAGATGCACTTACAATCTTCTTATTTGAAGAGACTTATAAAGAATATGAACTTATTATGATCTATTCATATATGCAAAATTATACAGATGATATCACTCAGTACAACGTATTCCAAGATTTGATCGATGAATCACATTATCATCTCAAATGTTTTGGGAATATGCTTTCTATTATGGGTATTTTAGCTATCCCACGAACGCTACTTAAAGAGCTTTATAAAAGAGATGATATTAAACAATTTTTAATAGATGGAATCGAAGAAGAAAAACTTGCAAAAGAGGAGTGTCAGAAACTTTCTTTGGCTGTTAAAGATGAAGAATTATCTAAGTTTTTTGAGTTTATCAATTATCAAGAGAACTATCATATAGAACTTATGAAAAAAGCTATTACTAAATTGACATAAAAAAAAGTGGAACGATTATTTCGCTCCACTTCTCACTTCTTGGTAATTTTGACCAGCATTCTTACCACCGCCCATATTGCCTGTAGCAATCATGTAAATAATTCCTGCTACAAATATCAATGCTATCCATTTCATGCAATTCTCCTCTCTTTACTTTATCGTTAGTACAATGAGCCTTGGGGCTTATTTTTCATATATTCATACATTGGAGCTGGTTTAGCACTCTCTCTTTCTTGACCCTTTGTCATCACTTCTCTATAGTTATTTGTCGCTTTTTTGAGCACCACCCATATTACCTGTATAGATCATATAGCCAATACCCGCTACGAATAGTATAAGTACCCATTTCATAAAATTACATCACCTCTTTAGCTGTAATTCCAAGAACTTTTAATCCTACTTTTAGACTCAATGCTACCATCGATAATGCTTTAAGGTATTGTTTTTCATGATCATCACCCACAATTCTATGTTCATTATAGAATTTGTGAACCATAGCACTTAATCCATGAAGATAATCAGTAACCTTTTGCATATCTCTTTTTATAAATGATTCTTCTAAAATATCAGGCAATAAAAGTGCTTGAAAGATCAAATCTTTCCCATCTTGGTTAATGGCAGAGATATCTTGATCTTCTACATCACTCTTTGTTAGATTTGCTTTTTTGAAAAGCTGATGTATTCTAGCATGTGCATAATTGATATAAAATACGGGATTTGAACTATCTTGATTTTTTAAAGTATCGATATCAAATTCTAAATGAGTATCACTTTTTTTCGTTAGAAAAATAAATCGTAATGCATCAGCGCCAATCTCATCAGTGATATCACTCATAAGAATAACATTTCCAGCACGTTTTGACATCTTATATGGTTCACCACCTTTTAGTAGAGCTACCATTTGCGATAATAATATTTCTAATTTTGATGAATCATGTCCTACAAATTCAACCGCCGCTTTTACTCTTGTGATGTACCCATGATGATCAGCACCCCAAATATTGATATATTTATCGAAATTTCTATCAAATTTATTTTTATGATAGATAATATCTCCAGCAAGGTATGTTGGAATTCCATTATCTCGTACAACAACTCTATCACTATCATCTCCATAAGCAGTTGATCTTAAAAATGTTTTATCATCTTTGTCATACAATGAATTGTTTCTTTCTAAAGATCTTTTTGTTTCATCCCAATCTTTATAAAGTGATTTTTCACTCACAAAATTATCAAAAACAACCCCTAGATCACCAAGATCTTTAATGATAATATTCATCACTTCATCTTTAGCAAATAAAGCTAACTCTTGTTGCATTGATGGATCTTTAAAAACATCATGACCATATTTAGCAACACATTTATCAGCAATATCAAATAAATAATCACCTCTATAAAACTGCTCAGGATACTCTACATCTTCTTTATAGATATATTCTCTAGCTGCAAGATTGAGTGAAGTTGCAAGCATCTCCATTTGAGTTCCAGCATCATTTATATAATATTCTGCCGTAATATCATAACCAAGATATCTTCCAACTTTTAAAAGTGCATCACCAAAAATAGCTCCTCTAGCATGTCCAATATGAAGTGGTCCAGTTGGATTTGCACTTACAAACTCTAAAAGAATTTTTTCATTTTTTGATTCACCTCTTGCAAATTCTAAATCAGCTATCAAAGATCTATTGATACTATCAAGAAGATATTTATTTGATAATTTAAAATTCAAAAACCCTTTTATTGCAGTTACTGATTCAAAAGTATCAATTCCATCAAATAAAGAAGCTAAATTTTCAGCAATCATCATTGGATTCTTCTTCTCCTCTTTAGCCATAGAAAAAGCTACAGGAGTTGCAAAATGACCTAAAGAGATATCTTTTGGTTTTTCCAATACGATATCTCTTTTAATGATTGATTCTATTAGTGATTTTATTTCTACGTGCATAAACATAAAATATTTATCTTTATACAGCTTTGTTTTCTGTTGAATTTACAGTAGTTGTAGTTTCTGGTTTTACATCAGTTGTATTGATTTTAGCAGTATCTGTTTTTTCTGTAGTTGTTGCAGACGCTACGTTTGTTTCATCATCTTTTACTGCATTTTTAAAGTTTTTGATCCCTTGACCTAAACCTTTTGCAAGTTCTGGAATTTTTTTACCTCCAAAAAGTAAAACTACAACAGCAACTATTACAAACAATTCCATTCCGCTTGGTACACCCATAATTATCTCCTAATTAAAATTTTAATGTTTCATTGTATCTTAGATTATCTTAAAAAATATAACACCACTTTATAGCCAAATGCTGCAGCTACTATACTACCTACTAGATTTAATACAATATTTACAATTCCAAGCCATAGAGAGGAATTAAGAAGAAAAAATGTTTCAATAGCAAACGTAGAATATGTAGTAAGCGCACCTAAAAAGCCGGTTATCAAAAATAGCTTTAACCATTCATGTGGTGTGTAATATAAAAATAATCCAATCAATAACCCTATAATAAAACTTCCTACTACATTCACGCTTAACGTGGCAAGTGGAAGATCGTGAGGGAAATTTTTTCCTATGATAAGATTAACATAAAACCTCATCATAGCACCAAAAAAACCTCCTAAGCCAACAGCTAGAAAGTTTTGCCAAACAAAATTCATTCTTAGCTATCTAATCTACAAACAATATCACCTGTAAATTCTACATAAAGTGATTTTTTGTGATTTTCGATCTCATCCATGTGTATAACAGGATAAGTTTTAACTTGTCTATCAATCTCTTCATCAGTGTAGTGTTCTCTAAGCATAGCTTCCATTACAGCAAATCTTTCAAAAATAACATCAAATTGATCTTTTACAAGATCGCTACTCGCTTGATTTACGATATCCCAAAATTTCGATTTTGGAGTTCCTCCAAAAATATCATCTTCATCTTCAAAAAGTGCTTCAAATCTGCTCATAGTATAGTCTCTCCTTGTAAAATGCCCCATCTTAAAAGGACATCTTATTAAATTTTTGTAAGTGTAACAATCATAACTTTATCACACCTTGTTTACTTATCTTAATCTTACCCTTACAGATTCAGCGTGAGCAGTTAATCCTTCTGTGTCAGCTAAAAGAGCACACTCTTTGCCAACATGTTCGATCGCTTTTTTACTAAAGCTAATTATCGAGCTTTTTTTCATAAAATTCTCAACATTGAGTGGACTATAAAACTTAGCAGTTCCGCCTGTTGGTAATGTATGGTTTGGACCAGCTATATAATCTCCAATAGGTTCAGGTGTATTTTCTCCTAAGAAAATCGCTCCTGCATGTTTGATTTTTGGTAGCAATTCAAATGGATTTTTTGTTACTACTTCAAGGTGTTCTGGTGCTATCTCGTTCATAAGATCTATTGCTTCATCCATAGATGATGCAACGATAATACATCCTCTTTCATCGATTGATTTTCTAGCTATCTCACTTCTTGAAAGGATTCCTAAATATCTCTCAACCTCATCACTTGTAGCAGTTGCTAAAGCTTCATCTGTTGTAATCATAATTGAACTGGCCATCTCATCATGCTCTGCTTGAGAAAGTAAATCAATAGCTAAATAATTTGGTTTTCCACTCTCATCTGCTAATATTCCAATCTCACTTGGTCCTGCTATCATATCGATGTTTACTTCACCAAATACAAGTTTTTTAGCTGTTGCTACAAATATATTTCCTGGTCCTGTGATTACATCTACTTTTTTAAGACTTTCTGTTCCATAAGCCATCATAGCAATCGCACTAGCTCCACCAACTTTGATAACTGTTGAAACTTTACAAAGATGACAAGCAGCAAGTAAAAGTTCATTTGGCTCATTATTTGGTGTTGGGGTACATACAACTATCTCTTTAACTCCAGCTACAAGTGCAGGAATTGCATTCATCAGTAAACTACTTGGATATGCTGCTTTACCCCCTGGGATATAAAGTCCAGCTCTATCAACTGGAGTTACTTTTTGTCCTAGGATTGTCCCATTTTCTTCAAAATCAAGCCATGATTTTGGAAGTTGTTTTTGGTGATATTTTTCGATTCGATCATACGCTAAATGTAAAGATGCTTTGAGTTCTGGATCAAGATTGCTATACGCTTTTTCCATATCAGCAGTATTAATAAAAAGATCATCCCCATTTTTTGGTGACCATTTATCAAATTTTTCTACATGGCTACAAACTGCTTTATCCCCATCTTCTATGATCTCATCAATAATCTTTTGAACAATCCCACTTACACCTTTAATATCAACTTTCCCTCGACCTAAAATCTCTTCAAACTCTTTAGAAAAGTTTTCATTTTTCGTATTTAATATTTTCATCTTTTTCTCTTCTTATTTAATTTTTTCTAATATTTCATTCACAATTCTTTGGATATCCCAATCCTCAACATTTACTATGATATCTGCCACATTTTCATACTCTTTTACTCTCAAATCATAGATCTTTTTAGCTTCATTCAAATCACTTAAAAGTGGTCTTTTTTTAAATTTCTTTTTACTATCTGGAGCCATTTTTAAAGACTCAATTATCTTATCAAATGTTGATTGTAAGTAAACAACCTTACCAATATTTTTGATATTCTCTTGCCTATAAAATCCACCACCAGTTGAAATAATAGTGTTTTTAATATTTGCTTCACACCATACAGCACATTTTTTTTCTAAAGCTCTAAAATAGGGTTCACCATCTTGAGCAAAAATTTTTTTGATTTTTCTGTTTTCCAAACTTTCTATCAAATCGTCTGTATCAATCGCAAAAAAATCACTATTTTTTACAATCGCCCGAGCAAGAGTCCCTTTACCCACACCCATAAATCCTATAAGTAATACATTATTATTCAAGAGTTACCTTTTATCTAAAATAGCTTGATTATATCAAATTGTTGATAAATTTTTTAATTCAACGGCTCTAAGAAGCGCTTTATCAATATGATCAACAATATTTGCTTCACCTAATTTTTCATTGAGTTTTGTTTTGTGGATATATTTATCCACTTTTTTTGTAACACCTGAGAGTATTAAATGTGAATTTTTCGCTTTTAATTTATCATATACTACTTCGATCGCATGAAGCCCTGCTGCATCTATAAGTGGAACATATCTAAGTCTTAAGATAAACACCTTTGTTTCATCCTCTTTATTTGTAAAAGTATCAATAAAATTCTCAACAATACCAAAAAAGAGTGGTCCTTGCACTTCATATACTTCCACTCCTGCGGGAACCTCTTTTCTAGCAATCGAATCAGGATCATCTGTCTCTTCATCTTCATAATATGATTTGATTTTTACTGATTTCATCATAGAATTGATAAATAGTATAGAAGCAAGTGATATACCAACTTGTATTGCAAAATTAAGATCAACAAGTACAGTCAATAAAAAAGTAACAAACAATACAAAGATATCAGCCTTTGGTGTTTGGATAATAGCTTTTATATGTTTGATCTCTGCCATATTCCAAGCAACAACAATCAATATAGCACTCAGTACTGCTAAAGGAACTTTTACAATCAATGGCGAAAGCAAAAGCATAAAAATCAAAAGCCAAACTGCATGCATCATACCTGAAATAGGACTCACTGCACCGCTTCTTACATTTGTAGCTGTTCTTGCTATTGCACCTGTTGCAGGAAGTCCTCCAAACACTGATGAACCAATATTTGCAATACCTTGAGCAAAAAGCTCTGTATTTGGTTTGTGTTTTGTACCAGCCATTCCATCCGCTACTACTGCAGAAAGTAAAGATTCAATCCCTGCTAAAATAGCAATAGTAATAGCATCAGGCAAAACTAACCTCATCTTATCAAATGAAAATTCTGGAAATATTGGCAGTGGGAGAGTTGAGGGGATCTCCCCAAATCTACTCTCTATTGTATCAACTGGTAATTCAAGTAGCCATACAATTGTTGTCATAATCACTATAACGACTATTGGTGCTGGGATAGTTGGATATTTATTTTTCATATAAACCAAAATAAATATTCCACCAAGAGAGATCAAGAGGGCAAAAATATTTAACTGATCAAGATTTGTACTATAAAGAACTAATTTATCAATAAAATCTGGTGGCATCACATCGATTGGGAGACCAAAAAAATCTCTTAGTTGTGAAAATACAATCAAAAGTGCAATTCCTGATGTAAATCCCATTATTACAGGATAAGGTATAAATTTAATTAGCTCACCAGCTCTTGCAAAAGACATAATGATAAGGATAACACCAGCCATGATCGTAGCCATCACAAGACCATCATATCCATGTTTCATAGCAACTAATGAAACAGTAACGATAAATGCTGCCGTTGGTCCACCAACTTGTAATCTACTTCCACCTAAAAATGAGATCAAAAATCCTGCAACTATCGCTGTAAACAAACCACGTTCAGGTGGTAAATTTGAAGCAATAGCAATTGCTAAGGATAGTGGCAAAGCCACAATTGCAACAGATAAACTTGCAATAAGATCTTTTGAAAAATCATCTTTGCTATATCCATATTTTTTTATATACGCTACAAGTTTTGGCTCAATAATATGATAAAAATCTTTCATCATTCTTTTATTATCCTTCTTAATGTTGAATAGCACATGTAGTAGCTTTTTTAATAAGTTCACCAGCTACTATCTCATTTTCATTTACGAAATTTTTTACATCTAAATCGATAAGATCATCAATCTGTGCTTGGTGTGATATTTTTACAACCACTTGAATATTTGGATCAATTGCTTTAATTGATTCAGTTATCAATCTTACTTTTTCATCATTATCGATTGCGATTATAACAGCAAGTGCATTTTTGATCCCTACAGAATTTAACATTGTTTTTGAAGCTGCATTTCCAAAAAACACAACATCACCTACATCATGGCCCCTTTTCACATGGTTTCTATCGTGTTCTATTGCAATATATGTTATATCTTGCTGTTTTAGTTTCTTAACAATTTTTTGACCAAGCATAGAGTATCCACACACTACAATATGATTACTAATCTCTGCACTTACGATTGGTTCTTCTAAGAGTTCACTTTTTTTGATAAAAAAGATATCACTAAATTGTCTTACATATTTTAGTGCAATTGACGTAAATATAAGTGAGATAATAATCGATGAAAGGAGCATCTGATGCACTTCATTTGTAAGAAGATTACTTGATGCTGCTAATGCTAAAACTGCAAATGAAAACTCCCCAACTTGCGCCAAGGTAAGAGCTGTTTTAAATGCTCTTTTTGGAATATTGAAAATACTAATAAGACCAAATATAAGGAGTAATTTAAAAAATAATATCCCTACTGTTAAAGCTACTATCATAACAAAATTTGAAGTTACAAAGTCAATATTAACTTGCATCCCAACCGTTATAAAAAATAGCCCCAATAAAATATCTCTAAATGGCACAAGGTCAGCTTCTATTTGGTATTTGTATTTTGTCTCTGCGATCAACATCCCCGCAATAAATGCACCCAATGAATATGAAAAATCAAACATATGTGCTAATAGGGCTGACGATAAGACTAAAAGTAAAATAGTCCCTATAAATAACTCTTCACTTTTACTATCTGTTACTATAGCAAGAAGTTTTTCTAACACAAATTTTCCCATAAAGTATAGTATTACAAGAACAATTGCACCTGAAATAAGTGTATTTTTTACAAGTTCTCCAAGCGAAGAGGTTGTGTCTGTAAAGATTGTAATCATAATCAAAATTGGAATAACTGCAAGATCTTGAAAAATTAAAATTCCAACACTGTTTCTTCCATAAGGTCTATGGATATCTCCATTTTCATTTAAAATTTTCAGTACGATTGCTGTTGAAGATAATGAAAGCGCAGCACCTAAAATGATTGATGTTTTGACATCAATTCCAAAAAAGTGATGCGCAACAAATCCAAAAAATGATGAGACTAAAACAACTTGTAATCCACCAAATACAAAAACCTCTTTTTTCATTTGTTTAAGATGATGTAGCGAAAACTCTAAACCAATGGTAAACATTAAAAACACAATTCCAAATTCAGCAATATGTGCTAATTCATCTTGTGTGATTTTTGAAAATCCCATGAAATAGCCTATAACTGTTCCTGTTAATATATACCCGACTATTGAAGATATTTGAATTTTTTTCAAAATTAGATTTAAAATAATAGCTAGAAATAATGTTATAACTATAATTGATAAAATATCCATAATATATCCTTTTTGTGTTATTTTATTATAGAGGGTCGATTATACCATAAAATTTATCATAGCTTTGATATAATCAAAACAAAATACGAGGATCTCTTCACTCATAGAAGGGATCGAAATCGATCATGGTTTTTAGTTCTCGTTTGTAATGATCAATATTGATACTAATTTTCAAATTTAGGAGATATTTTGCTTACTCTTCTTTCAACAAATGAAGCGTCACAAAAACTTGGAATTTCTGTGCAAGGGATCCATTATAGAATTAAAACAAATAAATTAAAGTCGATTCAAAAAGATGGCAAAATATTTGTTTATGTAGATATCGAAGAGGAAAAAAGTGAAGAGGTTCAAGCTTCAGTTGATCATGCAAAAGAGATAATAAAAGCAAAAGATGAACAAATTGGTTTTTTAAAAAAAGCTATTAGATTTATGACTTTTCAACATAAAACTGAATTGGAACGTATGGAAAAAACACATAATAAAATAATAGATGTGTTTAAAAGTGAAGTTGAACTACTTCAAAAAGCATATAATGAGATGCAAGCACTTTACAAAACGCAACAATCAACTCAAACAATCTCTTATCAACCAACTAAGAATGAGGAAAGATCTTCCCTTTCACAAAATCAATTAAGCGATTTGGCAAAAGTAAATACATATTATAATACAAATGAAAATACAAACACTATGCCAATTGAGGAATTTTTACAATTCTTAAGAGATCAAGGAAAGTCAAATACTCAGATCAAACATATACTATATGATGCTATAAAATCAGGTGATAAACGTTTTATCTATAATCCTGATTTTAAAAAGATCACAGTATATCGTGATAACTTTTTAGATCTTTTATAATTACTTCTCTTTTTACATTTCAATTTTATTTTCTTTCAACTATAATACAAAAAATATTACATATTAAAATATGCGAAGGATTCTAATGAATTATTTACGTTATAGCTCAAATGAGATGTTTTCATCAACTTCACTTATCAGACAAAGCAAACAAATTTTCGACAAACTTCAAGAGAATGAAATTGAAAAAGCTGTTATATTAAGAGATGGAAAACCCTCTTTTATAATGCTTGATTTTGAAAATTATGAAAAAATTATGTCAGAGTATGAAAAGTTAAAAAACAGTAAACAAATTGATACTCAAAATATTACACATACATCTAATCAAACTACAGTACAAATTAAAAATCATAATGAAGAAACAAAAAATGATCTATTTGAGAGTAAAAAAGAAAAAGTGCTTGATCAATCATTTGTAATTGAATTATCTAATCTTTCATCTAATGATACAGAAGATATCAGTGGTGAAATAGAAGAATTTTGGAATAAATAATGGAACTAGGTAATTATGATGTTATTATTGTTGGTAGTGGTGGAGCAGCTTTTAGTTGCGCTATTAGTGCTAAACAAAAAGGTTTATCTGTAATCATCCTAACAAAATCATCTGCAACAGCAGCACAAACCGTACAAGCTCAAGGTGGAATCAACGGAGTGCTAAAAGATACATCTGATACTGTAGAGGCACATATCAATGATACTTTTAAATCATCTTGTGAAATAGGGGATAGGGAAACCATCTCTTTTATGTGTGAAAATGCAAAAGAGACAATAGAATGGCTTGATACTTTAGGGGTACCATTTAGTCGAGATGAAAATAATAAAATAGCAAGAAGAAAACTTGGTGGAGCATCTGATAAAAGAGCTTGTTATAGTTCAGATTATACTGGACTAAAAATTCTTCATACACTCTATGATACAGTTCTTAAACTTGATATTCCTATTTTAGAACATTGTTTTTTAATTGATTTAATCACTTCAAATCAAACTACTTACGGAATAACTTATCTTGATATAAAAACAACCCAGATAAAACAATTATTTGGAAATAATATTGTACTTGCAACTGGTGGTTATAGTGGCGTATATCATGGTTTTACTACAAATAGTAAAGATACAACTGCTGATGGGATAATGGCAGCTTTTAGAGCTGGTGTAAGCTTAGAAAATATGGAATTTGTACAATTCCATCCTACAGCCTTAAAGGATAGATTTATACTTATTAGTGAATCAGCACGAGGAGAGGGTGGAACTCTTGTTACAAAAGATGGAAATCGCTTTGTAGATGAGTTGCTTCCTAGAGATATCGTCGCTAGAGAAATTTATAAAAAGCTACTAGGTGGTGAAGATGTTTTTTTAGATTTAAGAGAACTTTCAAAAGAGAAACTTCTCCATTTACTGCCTCAAGAGTATAAACTCATCTTTAAATTTACTTCATTAGAGATGGATAAAGATTTGATACCAATAACACCAGCAACACATTATACAATGGGTGGTTTGAAGTGTGATAAAGATTCAAAAACTTCTTTAAATAATCTTTATGTAATTGGTGAAGCATCTTCAAATGGAGTACATGGTGCAAATAGGCTTGGAGGAAATTCTTTATTAGAAATTGTCTTTTTTGGAAAACAACTTGGACAAACTTTTATTCATTCAGATACAGAACCAATAAATGAAACTCTATGCGAGCAAAATTCATTTGATTTAGAAACAATATTTAATCATACACCTAGTCTAGATTTTTATAAAGTAAGAAAAGAATTAGGTAAAATAATGTTTACAAATGTTGGACTTTTTAGAACAAAAGATGGGCTAGAAAGTGCTTTATCTTTTGTTGAAAATATTATATATAATCTTGATAAATTTGGAATAGAAGATAAATCAAAATTTTACAATACAAATTTAGTAGATTTTCTAGAATTTAAAAATACTATTGTTTGTGCAAAAACCATTATAATCTCCGCATTATATAGATCTGAAAGTAGGGGATCTCACTATAGAGATGACTTTCCTAATTCACTTGAAGATTATAAAAAAACAACAATTATCAATAATAACTTTGAAATAAAGTAGGGTAAGATGAAATTAATTATTAATGATACTAATTATACTATCGATGAAAAGATATCAAATCTACTTGATGCCTTAGTTTATATTAAAGAGAATATAAATCCAAGTTTTGCTTTTAATTATGGCTGTAAAAGTGGCAATTGTGGGAGTTGTGCCGTAAGAGTTAATAATATTGAAACACTTGCTTGTACAACTTCTATTAAAGAACTTGATAAGATTTTACCTTTAAAAAATCTTCCAATTATTAAAGACTTAGTTGTTGATGATCAAAACATCATAAAGAAACTCAAAGATTCTGAAGCTTTTTTAACCTCACTTAGTGAATCATCAATTACACAAAATGATGTTGATAGCATCGATATTGAAAGTAGCTGTATTTTATGTAACAGTTGTTACAGTTCTTGTCCTGTATATGAAGTAAATCAAGAGTTTCTAGGTCCCTTTGCACTCACTCGTGTTTATAGATATCTTAGCGATAAAAAAGAATCAAATACAAAATCAAAATATGATCTAATTCAGACAAATGGTATTTGGGATTGTACTTTATGTGGTGCATGCAGTATCGTTTGTCCACAAAATATCGATATTAAAAATGATATTATGAAATTACAAAATTTAAGCGTTCAAAACGGATATGTAAATCCACTATTTTCATCTTCTTCAAGTGACTTTAATAGTGGATTTGATTCATTTTTAAGTGGAGGATTTAATCCTAACGGATTTTAATCTTCTCAACTATTCTACTATATGTCCTACAAACTTAGACATATTATCAAGTACCTTTCCACCTTTTCTAAAACCTAGTCCACAAGCTTCATAAGCATAAAAAACTCCAGCTTGATAGCTATTTCCCTCTTCATCTTTAGGGAACTCTACATACTCTTGATAAATAGGTTTAAAGTTATCATAAACACCATCCGTTTTAATATCAAGTGAATTATCACTGTTTATGATAGCTACATTTGCACCCTCTCTACCAAAACACATCTTTTCAACTTGCTTTTTATTTTTAAGTGGTTCAAATGATGTTTCAAGCAATAATGGATGATTAGGAAATAAGTCCCATAATATTTTCATAATTCCTTTACTTTGGAAAAGTAAAGTATATGCTGGATTAAAAATAATCACTTTTTGATTTTCAATCATCTCAGTTAATGTTAAAGCTAATTCACCTTCTTCAATTCCAATATCCTCCCAAGGAATAAGTTTAAACCAAAATTCAAATAATTGATCCTCTTTAAAGATTCCTTCATCACTAAATCCAACTTCATCTACATAAGCAAAATCAGTGTGAAATCCAACTTCACTAGCAATATGCTGTAACAATTTAACAGTGTGTTCCTCTTCAATATTTCCCTTAATTGAAGAAAAAAGTATCTTCCATGCGAGCTTTTCATAATATTCATCAAACTTTTCTAACTCTCCATTTAGAGTAATGATTCTTCTAAAATTATCACTTAGTGCTTCATAGATAGAATTAAATTGACTTGATTCGTCCAATCCATTGTATTTCAACATAGCCCATTGTATTATTGAAGTTTCAAATAATGATGTAGGTGTATCTGCATTAAATTCAATTAGTTTGATAGGTTTTCCATCAATTCCACCTGCTAAATCAAATCTTCCATATAGATGCCAATGAACATCATCTTCCCACGATTTTTTAATTATATTTACTAAATTAAATGGTATATCTAATTCATGAAACAATTCATTGTCGATTACATATTGTCCCGCTTCTACAAACATATCATATAACTCATTTGTAGCCTCATAAAATGCCTCGGCTTCGTTCTCATTAAGTACTACAAATCTATCAGCAATATAACTAGTATTATCTAAATCTGTATGCCAAGAAAACCCTATTGATTCTAAATAATTTTTTGTAAGTGGTTGTAATGTTTTTAGCTTCATACTTTATCCACCGAAGTTACTATTTGATGATGTTGTTTTATTTTGATTTGAAAAATATCCTGATTTAGTAGTGCTTGGTGCAGTTGTTTTTGTTGATGAAGCACTTGATTGTTTATTAAAACTATTAACACTTTTACTATATGTTTGTGGTGATTTGTAGTTTGTTCTTCTTTGAGCTTCATAATTACTGTTATTAAAAAGCTTATTTCCTATATATGCTCCTATCATTGCGCCTGCTGCACTTGCAAGAAGTGTTTCTCCTAAACTCATCCCACCACTACTCATAGATGGATTTGTAAGTCCAGAGGTATTGTTATCAATCTTTTTAGCTTCATCAGCTACTAATTTATCAATCTCTTCTTTACTAAGGATTCTTTCTTTACCATCTTCTCGCAAAACAATAGTCGTATTTGTACTTGGAAATTCATCAACAATTTTATAGTTTCCATTTTGATCTTTTTCAATCACAACAAAAACATTTTTCTTTTCACTTACATTTGAAAGTCCTGATTCGGTTTGTTGTGGTTGTTCTTGTTTATTTTCACACCCAGCAAAACCTAGTATCAGCATTGAACCAAAACCACCAACTATTGCAAAATTAGATACTTTTTTTAAAAAATATTTTTTGTTTTTATTCATCTTATAACTACTTACTTTATCTTCCAAAATTATTATTGATTGCACTATTGATTCTTTTAATTGATTCGTCTACACCTAAAATTGCAATAATATCATAAACCGATGGTGCTTGTGTCCCACCTGTTAAACTTATTCTTATTGGTTGGAAAAGTTCAGGAAATTTAAGTCCATTCTCACTTATAAATGGTTTTGTAAGAGCTTCTATATCACTTGGAATATTTAAATCTTTTCCACTTAAAAGTTCACAATATTTTTGTAACATCTCTATCGTATTCTCTTTTATAAACTTATTTACTCCAGCTGTTTCATACTCTGTAGGAACATTTAAAATAGATTCTATTGCTAATTTTAACTCCACGATTGTATTTGCTCTTTCTTTACAAAGGTCAAGTATCATCTCTTTTTTATCATGTCCAACTAAATGAAAATCAAAA